>NZ_JACJFL010000029.1:0-57419 GCF_014164575.1 Pseudoalteromonas sp. SG41-1 | reverse complement strand
TTACCCATTGATGAGATATCACGATCACCAGCCCAAATTTCAGCTTGAGTAACGTGGCTAAGGTTCATCATTAAGCCACCTTTATCAGAGGTGGTACCAATTGTTAAATCAGCTGAATATTGACGGCCATCATTATATTTTAAGTTTTCACCACCATAAACTGAAAGCTCTGCACCTTCAAAATCTTTACGTGTGATGATGTTCACAACACCGGCTATCGCATCTGAACCGTAAATTGCTGATGCGCCATCTTTAACAACTTCAACACGTTCAATTGATGCTGCTGGAATGGTATTTAAATCAACTGTTGAACCTAAAGATGATATCCAACGTTTGCCATTCACTAAAACCAATAGACGCTGTGCACCTAGGTTACGCAAATCCATGTTAGTGGCACCGTTACCGCCATTATTAAATGCAGTATTCAACGCAGCACCTGCGGCAGGGATTTGCTGTAAGATATTACCGATACTGATCTGGCCACTTGCAGCAATATCTGAACGGTCTAGTACAAGTACAGGACTAGCACTTTCTAAATCGGTTCGTTTAATACGAGAACCAGTAACTTGGATACGTTCTACTTTATCAACACCTTCTTCTTCTGCTGCGAATGAAGTTGCTGAAAATGCAGCTGTTGATGCTGCACCAAAAGCGATCGCTAAGCGAACTGCCTTTGAAACTTTATTATTTAACATTTGATTCTCCCTGGACCACTATATTGTGGGTTATTTTTATTTAGTTTTTGTAAACTATCGCAACACTTAATGTTGCAACTGCACAATGATAGTAAACAAAAAAAACCAAGATGCCAACATTTGTTCACATTAATTTAATTTAAATGTGGGGTAAAATCGATAACATACTGAAAAAAGGTACTAAAACGACTAAAATAGCAACAGCGATATTTAAAACACTTTCCTATGTATACTTTTTAGCAACAAAAACAGCTCAATAATACCCATATTTGGAACTATCTAAAGGAGTTGTAATTGTATTTTATTAGACGAGTTAAAATCTTTATTCAAGGGAAGCAGGATCATTTGTGCGATTGGTTTGAGTTGTTTTTCTACATAAATTGCATAGTCATATTTTTGACTTGTCTGGGTTTGCTGCATGTTTGCATAGAGCTCTGCACCAATATGGGTGTACACATATTCAACAATTTGGCCTTTATTAATGACAAACTCAGGGTGAGTTGCTTGGTATTTTTTGACAGCCTGGACTTGAGGAGGGATGTTTTTTTGATAATCAGCCAAGTGTTGGCCGAGTTTTTTTCTGTATACGAGTTTGTCGTCAAATTCCCCAGCATACAAACGGGTAATGTAACTTTCAATAATAGGGGTTAACATTTCAACAGTAAAACTGTCGCTGAATAAAGTTTCAAATAGTTCGGTTTGAAATTCATGCGCTAATTCTGTCCAGTCACTTCGCACGGTTTCCATACCTTTAAAAATTAATTCTTTTTTATCATCTCCTTGTACCTGGCCAACATAACGTTTTTTTGAACCGGTGGTTTTGCCACGGATAGTCGGCATAAAGAATGGGCTATAAAGTGTTTCGAATTCTATTTCTAAATAACTTTGTGTCGCAAAGCGCTGTTTTATTGTTTGCTGCCATTTTTCATTAATAGTATTAGCTAATTGCTTGCCAATTTCTTTGCAGTTATCTGAATCAAGTTGATCTGGTAGGCTCACAAATGTTGAATCGGTGTCACCATAAATAACAGTATAACCAAGCTCTTCGATCCACAATCTGCTGGTTTGCATTATTTCATGACCACGCAAAGTAATAGAGCTTGATAAGCGTGGATCGTAAAAACGACACCCCTTTGAGCCTAACACGCCGTATAAACTGTTCATGATGATTTTTATAGCTTGCGACAGCATGGGCTGAGCAGTATTTTTTGCGTGTTGCCTTGATGAGGCTAACTTTTTTATTAAATTAGGAAGGTGATGCTCAGTGCGAGAAAAAAAAGCGTCTTTAAAACCTGCAATCGCGTTATCAGGCTCCTCTAAGCCGCGAATTAACCCAAGCGGATCAATACAAAACGTTTGCATAATCGATGGATACAAGCTTTTAAAATCCAACACGATAACATTTTTATAAAGCCCAGGAATTGACTCCATCACAAAACCGCCTGGGCTTTCAAATGATAAGCCATGATCGCCTAGATTCGGTGCAACATAACCGCTTCGATGCAATAACGGTAAATATAAGTTAGTAAAAGCAGCCACTGAGCCACCCATTCGTTCTAACTCTAATCCTGTTAACTGCGTGCGAACAATAGCAAATTCAATGAGTTTTAACTTTGCAAAGATACGATTAACTAACACACAATCTTGACGATTATACGCCGCTAGCGAGAGCTTATCTTCATTATATTGACGAATAATTTCACTCAAGCGGTTATCGCTTTGGATTAACTTTTTCTCGCCTAGTATTTTATGGCTCACATTAGCCAGTGAGAAACTATCAAAATGATAAGTAGCATTTTTTAGCGTATCTATGCCATCGATAACACAGCGCCCAGGCAGAGTTAAACGGGTAAAGTGTCCTTCTCTGATCTGTAATTGACCATTACCTCGACCCAATAATAATTTAACGCCAAGGGCATCCGCGCGTCGATTAAGTACATTAAAATCAAATTCAATGACGTTCCAACCAATAATAATGTCAGGATCTGCTTGTTGTACCAGCTGCTGTAATTGAGTCAGCAAATCAATTTCATCATGGCACCAATGAATAGTCTGTTCACTCTGTTGTGGCTCGCCAACCATAATAACGCAATCAATGCCCTCTCCTACTAAACCAACTGAAAACAACACGCCTTCACCACTGCACTCAATATCCATTGACAGCGTTTTAAAACGTGGTTTATACGAATCAGCTGCTTTTAGCTGAGCATTGTCGATTTGGATAAAGCCAGCTTGTTGAGTAACGTCGCCTGTCACCCACACCCCACCTCGAATAAAACGCTCCATTAAAAAGCGATCGCTGTGGCGTACATCACCTTCATATACTGTGATCTGGTTTTCTAGGGGTTGGTTTTCTAAAAGCTGCCTTGCTTGATATAACGCTTGTGAGCTTGAAAAATAGCAAGCGATGCATTGTTCGCCACTAAAGTGTTTAATCGCAACGTCTTTAAATTCGACATTGATATTGTGCTTTGATAACAACTGAGCAGCTAAAGCACGTTGTTTTATTAAAATAAAAAATACCGCTTGTTGATTTGGCACTAACACTTTTATCGGACCATGATCAGAGCTTAGCCAATAGCACAGTGTGATCCCACTATGGCGGCTATACTTATCAGCAGAATATTGTTGCCTAGAAAGTATAAAGCCTTGATAGATTGCTTGTGTCAATGTTCGATCCCAATTAATATACAGCACTGTAATTATATACATACTTTAGGTTATTGACCCATGCTTTCTGATGCATTAAAAACGACGATAAGAAAAATTCACAAGCATGTGGCCGATAACCTCAGTGATTATCGCCCTCGCAGTAGCCAAAATTACTTAGTAGCCGAAATTGCAAAAACACTGGCGGGCGAGTACCACAAAAAACAGCGGATCTGCGTTATTGAAGCTGGTACTGGTACGGGTAAATCGCTGGCTTATTGTTTAGGCGCATTACCGCTGGCGCTTGCACAAAAAAAGAAGTTAATTATTTCTACTGCAACGGTAGCCCTTCAAGAGCAATTAATAAGTAAAGAACTCCCCTTTTTTAAAAAATATTCAGGCCTTGATTTCAAGTTTGATTTAGTCAAAGGCCGCCAGCGCTACCTATGTGCTCACAAACTACATAACGCGGTCAACGGTGATAATCAAACGCAAATGGACTTTATGCCCACCCTTACTTCGCCACTGAGTGCGATGGAAACTAAATGTTTGCAGCAACTCTATGATGCTTACACCAATAAAAAGTGGCAAGGCGATCGAGACAGCTGGGCAGATACTATCCCTGTTCGCGTTTGGGGATTAATTGCTTGCGATAAACATGCTTGTCAAAGACAAATGAAAGCACATCAAACCTGCCCTTTTCAACTTGCTCGTCAACGCTTGATGCAAATGGATGTATTAGTGATTAACCATTCATTATTATTAGCTGATCTTGATTTAGGTGGCGGGAAAATTCTGCCCGAGCCAGATAATAGTATTTACGTTATTGATGAAGCTCATCATCTTGCGCATATTACGCGTGACTTTTCATCTGCCGCAGCGACGATTAAAGGCACCATTGATTGGCTTGATAAACTCACTAAATTTAGTGGCAAAATGGCCAAAGTATTAGTAGGTCAAAAAGCCATTGGGCAAAATTTTAAGCTCTGTGACAGTATTAATGATGCCAATAAAGACTTAAAAGTTGTTCGCGATATTTTGGATAATGCCAATTTTAACTATTCAAAAGACGATACATACCGATTTGAACATGGTGAAATACCTGAATCGTTACACGCTAAAGCCAAAGATATCAGCGAGGCGACCCTCGATGCTCTGCGCTGCTTAAATAAAATGCACGATACCTTAGTACAAGATGTCAGTGATGGTGATATCAAACCCTATGTTGCCGATCCTATTTTAGGCGAAAGCGGTCATTACATTAATCGTTTAGAGCAACTAAACAAACTTTGGTATAGCTACGCCACCAAGGGTGAAGGCACACCACATGCACGTTGGATAAAGCGTTTAGAATACAAAAACCATCACGACCATCTACTCAGCGATTGCCCTATTGAAGTTGGCTACTATTTAAAAGATAAACTGTGGCGACAATGTGCCGGTGCGGTTTTATGCTCAGCGACCCTGACTGCACTTGGTTCATTCGATCATTTTGCTTACGAAAGCGGTCTTACTAAAGAAGAAGGTGTAAAATACTTAAAAGTACCTTCTCCGTTTGATTATCCTAATCAAGCTACTTTGCACATACCAACATCACACATCGAGCCGACCGATAAAGAATTTAGTGATCATCTGGCCAAAGTATTGCCGGATCACTTAAATACGCAACATGCTAATTTAGTGTTGTTTGCGTCTTACTGGCAAATGGATCATGTAGTAAAAGCTTTGCGCGCTAAACACCTCGACATTTTAGTACAAGGTGAAATGTCGCGTGAAGCACTGTTAAAGCAACATACAAAGAATATAGATGCGGGTAAAGGCAGTATTTTATTTGGCACACAAAGCTTATCCGAAGGACTCGACTTACCGGGTAAATACCTTGAGAACTTGGTGATCACTAAAATTCCATTCGCGGTGCCCACCTCCCCTATTGAAGAGGCACAAGCAGAGTTTGTACAAAGCAAAGGCGGCAATCCATTTTTATCTATCACGGTGCCTGATGCGGCTAAGAAATTAGTGCAAAGCTGTGGTAGACTGCTGCGTAAAGAGAACGATCAAGGGCGGATCACCATCCTCGATCGCCGTTTAGTGACCAAGCGATATGGCAAAGCCATGCTTGACACATTACCACCCTTTAAAAGACAAATAGATTATTAATGTTTGAACTTGCACTAGACCCAACAACCTGGGCACTTCTTTGCGCAGTGGCACTTGCCGCAGGCTTTATAGACGCAATAGCCGGTGGTGGTGGCATGTTAACCGTGCCAGCACTTTTAACAGCAGGATTGCCGCCCCATTTAACACTTGGCACTAACAAATTAGCCGCTAGCTTTGGCTCACTCACAGCAAGTGTTACTTACTTCCGTAAGCAATTATTTAATCCTCGATTCTGGGCAGCGTCAATTATAGCAACCGCCATTGGCGCTTTACTTGGTACCCTTATTGTTGACTACCTGAGTATTGAATTTTTAAACAAACTACTGCCTATTGTTATCATTATGGTAGCCTGCTACAGCTTATTTGGCAGTTTAAGTACGGTAGAACATGATCAATTACCACCATTGAACAAAACAACTAAAATAAAACAATGGCTACAAGGCTTAAGCTTAGGCTTTTTTGATGGCTTGGCAGGCCCTGGGACCGGGACTTTTTGGACTGCATCAAATAGTTTACTCTACAAAATGAGTTTACTGCTAAACTGTGGTTTAGCCCGTTCAATGAATTTTGTGTCAAATTTTGTATCACTGATTACTTTTGTAGCGCTTGGTCATGTTAACTTTTTACTCGGCATCACAATGGGCTTCTTTTTGATGTTTGGAGCCTGGCTTGGAGCTCATTCAGCAATTCGGTTTGGCAGTAAGTTTATTCGTCCTGTTTTTAATACTGTGGTGATAATTTTAGCGTTAAAACTAATTTACGAGGCTTATTTATAAAATGCGAACAGCTTCTTTTGATAAGCTTTGCCAACAAGTTGCAACCTTAAAGCAGCATGCTGAGCAATTTGATAAAGCCAAGTTATTTGCTAAAAACCGCTATATGCAGGCACAACCCAGTTTATTTGACCGAGGTGTGTTTACTACTAAAAGCATGAAATTAGTTGATTATGTGTTAGAAATTGAAGATGAAGTTAATAGCCTTCCACCACTGGAGCGTCGCCATGCTCATAATTATGCTTTAGAGCGTATCGGTAATCAGGTGCAAGCCGTATTTAACGTCATTAAATCAACCCCTATTTGGGAAAAAGAAAACAAAAGCACTTACAAACCCCGTAGTAAAACCAATAATAAAACGGCACCTTACCAACAAGCTGTAAAACAAATTATGCAACCCGCCCATGAGCTATATGACGAACTCAAACAAAATCATGAGTTCGAGCGTCGCTTAGTGCTAATGGTTGAAGAATGTAAGCTAAGAATGCAAAATGTGGGTCCTGTAAAAGCAAAAGCCATTAATTTAGAGATCCTTGCTCTTCATGGCCGCCTTGGTCGCTGCCGTAAGGCAATATCTGCCACCGAAGAAAAAATTCAAATAGTTGAAAAACAACAATTACGCTAGCTATGACTGTTTTTTATCATCCACTATACTCTGCGCTTGAACTGCCTTTACGACATCGTTTTCCAATCGCTAAATATAAATTGCTAAAACAAGAAATTGCAGAGCTTGGTTTTACTGACTTTATTAGCCCAAATAAAGCGACTAATGAACAGCTCCAGCTTTGCCACAGCCATGAGTATGTTGAACGCTTTATTAGCGGGCAGTTAACTGACAAAGAAATAAAGAAAATGGGTTTCCCATGGTCAAATCAACTGGTAGAGCGCACTTTATTTTCTGTTGGTGCAAGTATTCAAGCCTCTGAATACGCTTTAAAAACGCAGCTGGCGGTAAATCTCAGCGGCGGATATCATCATGCTTATAATGCTTACGGCAGTGGTTTTTGTATTTTCAACGACCTCGCGGTTGCCGCCGCTCATCTCATTAACACTGAGCAAGCATCAAAGGTGCTGATTTTTGATTGTGATGTACACCAAGGTGATGGCACAGCAGAAATTTGTGGCTCTCTTGATGGAGTGATTAGCTGTTCGATTCATTGTCAGCAAAACTTTCCACGTTTAAAGCAGCATTCTGATTATGATTTCTCACTCAACACTGGCTGCAGCGATAATGAATATTTAAAAACAGTCGCTAATGCCTTGGATTTTTGTATCCGTCTTCATCAGCCTGATATTATTTTATATAACGCCGGAGCTGATATTTGTAGCCAAGACGAATTAGGCTATTTTGATGTTAGTTTAGAGGGTGTATATCAACGCGATTCGCTGGTTTTAGCAACCTGCAAACAGCACTCAATTCCTTTAATGTGCGCGCTCGGTGGCGGTTATCAGCGAGATACACAAAAGTTAGTTGAGGTTCATAAGTTGCTTTTTCAAGCGATTGTCGATTTATACCCGCACTTGGTATAAACTAAAAACAGCTTAATACTACCAAGGTAGATAACACAGTGCGATTACATGACGACATACACAATTACTATGAAAAAATTATGATTGAAGAAATCATTAAACGACAACTTGAAAAGCACTATAATGAAGACGTAATGGCTGATTTTTGCTGTACTGTATTAAACCAACTACCTGCCCGATACATTCGTTATGATGTGGATATGGAATTTTACTTACCACAGGTCGAACGGATCCATATGGAGGAACGAGTAAATATTGCCATTGATGTAGCAATCAGCCAAATAGCGAAAAAAAAGGGCGGACATGAGTAAAGAGTTAACCCAAGCACCTACACACGTAAAATTAGCCGTAGACTTAATAATGCTGCTTGAACAACATGAAGTTGCCGCTGATGATGTGCTCAAAGCACTTGAAATAATCAAAAGCGATTATGAAAAAAAGCGCCTCAATACTAACATACAGCCAGCATAATTTTCTGGCTGTAGTACATTTGCATAATCGTATTATTCGTCTTTAAAAATTGCCACGTAGGTCGCTTGCGTATTCGATTTACTGGCCCGATACATACCACTAGTATTAAACGGTAAACTGATATTACCTTTACCATCAACGATGATCACTCCTCCAGTACCACCAATGGGCTTTAGCACACTATTAATCACTTCATCACCCGCTTGTGTAATAGTCTTACTTTGATATTTAACTCGTGCGCAAATATCAGCCGCGACGTTATAACGAATGAAATACTCGCCGTGGCCAGTGGCAGATACCGCACATGACGCATTTTCAGCAAATGTACCTGCACCAATTACAGGGGCATCACCAATGCGACCAAAACGCTTTGCAGTCATCCCACCCGTTGAAGTACCTGCCGCCAAGTTACCATTTTTATCAAGTGCAACAGCACCCACAGTGCCCATTTTATAATTGACGGGTAACGCCTGATGCGCAGCTTGATAATCTTTACTGGTAGCTTTGGCTTTATCTAGTTTTTCTTTTGCTTTTAATAACGCTTTATAACGGTTATCCGTATCAAATAAGTTATTTTCGACCAATGGAACGCCCTGCTCTTTGGCAAACTCTTCAGCACCTTGACCACTGAGCATCACATGAACCGATTCTTCCATCACCAAGCGCGCTAAATTAATCGGGTTTTCAATATGTTTAACACCCGCAACAGCGCCCGCTTGACGATCACGACCATCCATAATTGACGCATCTAATTCATGACCGCCGTCATAGGTATATACCGCACCTCGACCGGCATTAAAGTATGGCGAGTTTTCTAATACATTGATTGCAGCGGTTACTGCATCTAGGCTTTCGCCACCTTGCTCAAGTACTTTATAGCCAGTTTCTACCGCCTCTTTGAGTTTAGAGCGATAAGCTTTTTCTTGCTCTGGAGTAAAACGGCTTTTTTCAATCGTGCCCGCCCCACCGTGAATAGCTATAGCCAAAGGTGTACTAGCGCTTATGGCTAATGGGCTAAACGTTATACAGCACGCACTAACTAAAGCGCTAAAAAGTGACTTGTTCATACAGGTAGCTTGTGTTGGAAATAAGTATAACCAATGTGAATAAATTGGCGCTAAATTACAACCCTAACCAGATAAAAGACATAAAAAAAGCGCCCAAAGGCGCTTTTTAATATTTCGTTTAAATTACGCTTGTTGCGCTTTCAAACGAGCTAAACGTGCTACTTGATGCGTAGACGTTAAGAAAGAGAAAATAGGCGCTAAATAACCACGCTTACGAAGCTCTAAAAAGTCTTCGTCGCTTAACTCGTTAAGCTTTTTCTCATCAATAAGGTAAATACCATTGATGTCTTTTTTCTCGCCTTTAATATCAACTGTTAGTGTTTGCGCTACTAAAAGCTCTTTATCAGCAAGATATTTTGTGAATGCTTCAGTTACATGAGAAAACTCAATAAATGATACAAGTGCTTCTTTACGACGTTTTAAGTAATCTGTCTCTTCACCGTTTTCAAATAATGCATTTCCTTCAGTTTCACCCACTAATGGGCTTGCTTCGTCAATCACAATACCGTATTGATCTTCTTGTGGGTGTTTAACTAGACCCAGTGGGTAGCGTGTTGTTGCCATAGGAGCAAACGCTGCAGTCCACTTACCGTCTTTTACAAAAAGGTTTTCGCCAGGCTCTAAACCAAACATAGCTACAGCTTGAAATTGACCAGTCTCGTTATTTTTTACGAAAGACATTGGAAACTCATTTGCTACACGCGCGAACTCATGTGCAACGACAGGCACTAAGTGTTGAGTTTTTAAAAATTCTACATTGATGCCGTTTTGAATTTTAGTGTTGGCATGCTTTTCATTGTGTAAAGGCTGTACTTGTTGCTCCGCCATGTTACTGCTCCGTTATTAATAAGTTTATATTTTTGCTGTTAGTACCCTAAGGCTAAAGGTTTTGCCACAAAAATGGAAGTGAAAATTTTGTGTCAATTTGCATGTTACCAAGTAAAATAAGCCTCTCAAACAGTTGCATACAGATAAAAAGTTTATCGTTGTTTTATAGCTTCCTAAAAAGTATATGGCTGATAATAACCATTTTTAAAAAAGCTATGAATTAATTAGTTGACGTTGAGTACTATTAGCTAAATTCCTTAATACTGCTCTCTGTATAGCTTTTTCTTAAATCTATTATATTTTATTCATAAAAAATAAAATTACTGTTAATTTTAATTTTTCGTTATATTAAGTATTTGCAGATAAATCTATAACACGTTGAAATTGACCAAGTGAAACAAGGTGTGAATATATCGCCTCTAGCATCCCTTGTTTTTGCAAAGATAATAAAGACTCATCATCTAGAGATTTTAATAAATCCCTATCAACAGAATAAAGGCCTGAAATTTGCTTTTTTTGACCATCACCTAAATCAAATTTAAAAGAACATTCAGTGAGTAGCCCAAGTTCTACCAGTCGACTAGTGAACTGTGTTGATAACTCCTCTTGTCGAGCAAGTTCTTTTAGTTCAACTTGCTTATAAATCAAATAGTCAGAAGGTTCTCCTACATTGTCAAATAGTGCTTCACCATTTTTTTCTGTATTTAATGCAGCGGTTTCAACAGCAAGAAAAACTTGACCTTCTGGGGTTTTAGCTAGCGTGAATGGGTGTTTTTTAACATGTTGAGGCACGTACATTGCTTTGAAATGACCATCGTTGTAAAAAACATTTCGACCCGATTCAAGCCCTAAAATAGCAACCATTTTAAATGGGTTCTCATCGCTTGATTTCATAAAGCATACAGGAAAATTGAGTGCTACTTTTGCAATTTCAATAGGGGTGATAGGAACAACATGCTGATCCTTTATATGTGAAAAATTAGCATCAACTTTTACATACTGCCCTTTGTGTTTTTCCACGTTAAAAACTTCAAATTTATCTGACATTAAACACCTATTAATATATTATTATTTACTTAAAAATAGCACGTATAAGAGGTAATTTAAAGTATGCAAATAGATAGATTAAGTATTAGTAACATAAAAAATATACAAGAATTTTTGTGCAATTTAAATGAGCCAATTATAATAAAAGATTTATTTTCTAATTGGCCAAGTGTTACACTTGCAAAACAATCACCTTTAGCACTTCTTAGAAGCCTTGTTACTCAAGCATCTACTGAATTAGTGGATACTTTAATTATTGACAAGAAGTATAAAGGCCTAATTGGTTATACTGATAATAAATTTAAAAATTACACTTTCGAAAAACACAATGCACCACTTATTTCTGTACTTAAAAAATTAATAATTAATTTTAATAATCAAGGTTCAGATACTATTGCAGTGCAAAGTGCACTAATAAATGAATGTTTACCTGATTTTTGTATTAAGAACTCTGCACCTAAATTTTTAGCTAACGTTCCTCCTCGTATCTGGCTAGGCAATGCTGCTACGGTTCCTGGACATTATGACACTGAACATAATATAGCCCTAAACCTCTGTGGTAAAAGAACTTTTTATTTGTTACCCGCAAATGAAATAAAAAATCTTTACGTAGCACCCATTGATAGAACTGTGGCTGGCCCTGCAATCAGCTTAGTGGATTTTGAAAACCCTGATTTTGAAAAGTATCCAAAGTTTAAAGCCACAAAGGAGAAAGTGTTAACTGCAAGTTTAGAGATCGGTGAAGCTCTCTATATACCTCCACTTTGGTGGCATAATGTAAAAGCCATTGATCCTGTTAATATACTAGTAAATTATTGGTGGGATCCGACATCTACAAAATCGGATTTAGGATTAGAGGCAACAGATAGTTTATTACATAGTATATTAACACTTCGTAATTTGCCTGAATCACAGAGACTTGCTTGGCAAGCTATTTTTTCTCATTATGTATTTGAGAAAACAGATGAATTTAAAAATAAAAGTAATGAATATCACGGTATTCTTTCAAACTCTCATGAAAGTCTAAAGTCAGTTGCAAGTGCATTAAAAGAAAGAATGAAATAGTAAAAATAAAAATGCCGCTATACAGCGGCATTTTTTTACACTCTGTTCAATTAGAATCGGAAGTTTGCACCTAGTACGAATCTACGACCATTTTGGTAGATAGATAGTACACGATCTTCACTAGTGTTGAACTCAACAACTTTTTCATCAGTTAAGTTTATAGCTTCTAATACAACCGAAATATTTTCAGTTACATTATAAGTAGTACTAAAATCTAACTGACCGTAGTCATCATTCCACAATTCTGTACCTGATGAATGAAGTCCTTTGTACCATTTAGTACGATAGTTATACATTGCACGAACAGAAAACATATCATTTTCATAAAATGCAGAAGCGTTTAACATATTTTCTGATGCGCCCATAACTAAACCTGAACCAGGATTTGCTACATCACGTTCGCCATCATTATTTGCATCTGTGTATGTATAGTTAGCAGACACACCAAAACCATTACCTAAATCATACTGAAGTGATGCTTCTAAACCTGTTGTAGTACCACCTTCACCATTTGCAGGACGAGAAACTGTTGCTGTAACCCAGCTAGAAGTTTGCTGATCATAAAAATCTTGTGAAGATGTAGCTGTAGTATGATAACTTTCAATATCTTTATAGAATAACGTTACAGCGAATAATGACGCATCATCAAAATAGAACTCCCAAGCGGCATCAAACTGATTTGCTATTTGTGGAGCTAGATTAGGATTACCGGCTTGTGCTGTAGGGTTGGTTTCACCTAAATCACCAGGCGCTGTAATTGGTGATATATCAAAGAAGTTAGGACGAGCCATTGTTCTAGCAGCAGAAAGGCGGACAATTTGGTCTTCGGCTAAGTCATATGACAAGTTAAAGTTAGGTAAAATCTCTGTATAGCTGCGAGATTCAGTAACCCATTCTAGTGTCGCAGGTGCTAAATCTGCATTTTCACCTGGATTTTTAACTGTTAATAGACTAAAAGAGTCTGAAGAGTATAAGTAACCTGAAGAGTCTTGATCTGTTCTCGCTACACGAATACCGATATTACCGCGGTAATCATCGCCAGAAAAATCACCTTGTACATAATAAGATGTTTTCTTTTCAACTACCTCAAAGATCTCGCCTAAATTTTTATGTACAGCATAAGATGCATTTGGACCTAAGCCAAGTTCTATCATTTGAGCGCTGTTATGGGTTAATTGTTGAGTGATATCACCGTTAACAACATCGGCACCAACGCTATCAGTACCTACCGCAAGATCACATTTAGCTAAGGTATCACATTGCGAAGACAAAATCTGGGCCATGTAATTAGGGCTTGTACCATCAGTTGCAACACCCCAATGCCAGCTATATGCATTTCTGTCTTGTGTACGTTTTTGATCGCGATATTTCACACCAAATTTAACAGCTGTGAATGCACCTAACTCTACAGGAACATCAAAGTCTACTTGTCCATATGACTCATCATCAGTTGTTGGTTTATTTCCACCCCAAATCCAACCACCATTAAATTTAGAAGGATCAGTACCATCAACCCCAGCATTTACTGTAGGTGTAGAGCCTGTTAGATCGAAGTTATAGTCACCTTGTCCACCATATTCCCATGATGTTTCATTCAGAGTACCACCTTCAGCTGCAGTAGTACCTAACTCAACATTCATAGAGAAAGAATCAGTTGCAAAGTCAACATCTAGGTGAATTGAGTTTGTATCTGTTTTTGAAATACGGTTGATGTGGTTCCAGCGAACATCGGTACCACCAGTGCCTTTTACTGCATTACTGCCTACGTATGTTAAGTCAGCCCCTGCGCCAGGATTCATAAGTAAGAAATTAGAGTTAGTGTTATTAACATCCATTTTCGAATCTAAGATGTTTAATGTTGCGCTAAAATCATCAGAAGGTGCAAACTGAATTGAACTGAAGAAAGTTGTTCTTTCACGATCTTGACGGAAAACAGGAACGCCCATAGTACGTGGAGTATAAGTACCGTCTGCTGAATTTGCATCCCAACCTAGTACTTCAAAACCTTCACGACGAACTGTACGGTCAGATTTTGAACCTGAGATCAAAATACCAAACTTTTCGTCTTCGTTTTTCCAAGAATAAAAGCCTTCAACTAATGGATCATGTTCTTCTGATGATTCTGAGTACTGGCTCTGTAACGTGATATGAGTAGTGCCAGAATCTAAATCGAGTGGTTTACGAGTTCTTAAAATAACAGTACCACCAATTGAACCTTCATCTAAGCGGGCTTCTGGTGATTTGTATACTTCAAGGCTACTTACAAGTGAAGAAGGTAGCATAGTGAAGTTGAAACTACGAGATGGGTTATCAAGTATAAACCAATCTGCTGTACCTACGTTTTGACCATTTAATAAAGTACGGTTTTTAGTCGGATCTGAACCACGAACAGTAATTTTTTCACCTTCACCAAACTCACGGCTAACACCAACACCTGTAATACGTGAAAGTGATTCAGCAACGTTTTTATCTGGGAATTTACCAATATCTTCTGCAGTAATGGAGTCGACAACAGCATTTGCAAAACGCTTATTGTTAATATCAGCTTTAGCTGAAGCGCGAATACCACGTACCTCAATGACTTCTACGTCTTCTTGAACTTTTACTTCATCAGCTGCGAATGCAGCACCAGTGAATCCGGCACTCATTACAAGACCGATATTTACTGCTAATAAGCTTTTTTTAAAATTTTTAGCTAACACAGGATTCCCCTTGAATCATTTTGTTGGTTTTATTTATCACTTCTGCCCAGTGATGATGACAGCGTTGTCATCTAGTAACAAACCATACACTCTAAATTACATTTGTGCTACATCTTTTTAGCCGTTTTGTGAAAAAAAATAGCTATAAAAATACTAACCAATTGAATATTAATAGATTAAAAAAATAGAGTTTATAAATTGTTACAGTTTTACGGCGGGAATATAGCATGGTTAAGTTCAAAAAGAGAAAACCAAATGCACTGTATTAGGTAATTTTATGATTTTAGATAAGTCTTAGTGTAAAAAAAACGTTCCACTTCAACTATACAGAAATGACATTTCGCTTATTTGCTGATAAAGATATAACTTTAGCTGGATGAACAAAAACACATCTTTTCACATTAATATTGCAGAAAAATTAGGGCAAATAATTTATCAAGGGGAATTTATTAATAGTTATCAATATCAATGACAGCGTTGTCATTTTGTATTTTAAAGAGTTACGCTATTAATGTCTACCTTTATTTCCCCCCATAGCCTACCCTTTTCATTGAAAATTTTAGAGAGCTATAGGAACCGTGAAAATTACTCATATAATTGTTCTATATGGATAATTTTTAATGTAGTTAGTGAAGTTTTTTAAACCACTAAGATGCTCATGTTTTTAATAAAGTAGGCATAAGTAGCCACATTTCAACAAACAACTAGTTAACTCACACTATTTGTGAGGCTTGTTATTTAGTGAAGATAAGTCACTTACAGATAGATCACATTACGCTCCAAACTTAATAATTGCCGGGCGTTATATAATAACAATCGACTTAAATATTTAACCATTCTAGCGAAGCTATAAATGGTCAGTAACTTAACACGATTGTATAACTGTTGTTTTCGATAAAAATAAATAAGCGAAAATAATAAAGATCTTGCAAGTGCGATACAGATAAATTTAGAAGAGAAACAAAAATGCAGGCTTTATAGCCTGCATTTTAAAGTTTGGGTCGATTGGGGTCGTTACGGAGCCCAATAAACTTCAATATTTATTGTTGGGTGATTTAAAACTGCACGTAGTGGCATGTCGTTTTCATCTCCACCGGCTTTTGCTGCTTTATATACAGCAAGCTTTTCTTCTCCACTGATCAGTAACTTAACCACTTTAGACTGCGCAATCGCTGCTAAAGTTAACGTCATACGTTCGGTAATATTCCCTGTTACTTCACTTTCAATAGCATTAATTGCACATACCAATTGTGATGTTTCAAGCCCTTGCTGTAAACCGCCCGCATGTGGAAATAATGAAGCGGTATGACCATCCGGTCCCATGCCTAATATAGTAACATCAAATGGACGTTTCAGTTGTTGGTACGCAGCTTCACATTCTGCACTACCCTGTTGCGCAGTCTCGGCATTATTTTTCATAGTAATGAAGTTAGCTGCCGCGCCATGATTTTGTAATAACGTGCTCTTAATAAACGCTTCATTACTTTTTTCATGTGCTACATCAACCCAACGTTCATCAACCATAGCAACATCTATCTTTGCCCAATCTAATGCTAGATTAGATAAGTGCTTATAAGCGGGTGCAGGTGATGAACCACCTGATACCATCAGTACGGCACGGCCATCAGCTTCAATACCGCTGACTAAACTTTGTTCAAGTGTTGTAGATAACTCAGCGGTTAATGCATCTTTTGAATCAAAAAATTTCTCTACGATGGTTGCCATTGTTATGCCTTATCGCCAGTGTTAAACCAAACATGGTTATTTTCAGCTAATAGTTCATCAGCATCATCAGGCCCCCAGCTACCAGCACGGTATAAAGCAGGCTTACCTTTTTCTTGCCAGCGCTCGATAATTGGGTCAATCCATTTCCAAGCTTGACGTACTTCATCACGGTGAATAAACAGGGATGGATTATTTGCAGCCGCATCTAACATCAAGCGCTTGTAAGCATCTGAATGGAAACCATTGCTATAAGCTTGCGATAGTTCAATGTTCATGGTTACCGGCTCTAATTGCATCTCTAAATTATCAAGACGCTTTGACATCAAGGTTAATTGAATTGTCTCTTCAGGCTGAAGGCGGATAACCAAACGGTTTGGTTCAATATTGCCAACATTATCACCGTAAACATTGTGTGATACTTTTTTGTATTCAACGACAATTTCGGCACAACGTTTTGCCATACGTTTACCTGTACGAAGGTAAAATGGCACGCCCGCCCAACGCCAGTTATCAATATGAGCACGAATAGCAACAAATGTTTCTGTTTTACTTGAACCTTCATTTAACTCTTCTAAGTAACCTGGGACAATTTTGCCATCCAAATCACCGGGTACATATTGACCACGAATGATGTTGTCATCTACATCCGTTGCAACAAGTGGGCGCAATGATTCTAATACTTTCAGCTTTTCGGTGCGAATGCTGTTTGCATTAAGTTTATTTGGTGATTCCATCGCGACTAAACATAACAATTGTAATAAATGGTTTTGCACCATGTCACGTAAAGCGCCGGCTTTATCATAAAAACCAGCACGGCTTTCAAGGCCAACAGTTTCAGATAAACTGATTTGAATATTATCGATTGATTTAGCATCCCACATATTTTCAAATAATGAATTTGAAAAACGCAGTGCCATTAAGTTTTGTACCGTTTCTTTACCTAAGTAATGATCAATACGGAAGATTTGCTCTTCGCTAAAATATTCAGCAATTTTTGCATTGATCTCTTCTGCTGAATTACCGCAATAACCAATTGGTTTTTCAACAACGACACGTGATGTAGCAGTGATCAGACCTTTGCTAGACAGTATTTCACAGCAGCTACCATATACCGCAGGTGGAAGTGATAAATAGAACACCCGAGATTTGTCTGCATCATGCTCATCTAGTATTGTTTTTAATTTATCCCAATCATCGTCTGCTTCGGTTACATTCGTGACTACTGGCACCAAGCACGCTGAAAAAGCTTTCCAATCTTTGGCATTAAACTCACCTTTACCTAAAAATTCTTTTAGTGCTTGATGAGCTGTTTCTATGTATTCCGCACGTTTACTTTCTTCACGAACCGTCGGTAAAATACGCGAACCTTGTGGAAGGTTGCCTTCTTGATATGCGCGATACATTGCAGGTAATAATTTGCGTAATGCAAGATCACCACCGCCCCCAAAAATTACAATATCAAAAGGATTTAGCATAATTTACTCTCTACGTTTGCTATGCCCCGTTGTCGACTATCCACTATTGATAGTGCGGGCATACATTCTTGTTGTTTAGTTGATGTCAGCTTTTTGGCATCGTACTCGAGAAAAAGCCTGTTGAATTCGCTTGTTTTATCGCTGAATATTGATTCAGCTGTATTCATTTCAAACTGGTAATTAAATGAGTCTTAGGGGCTCTGTATATCCTCTCACAAATATACAGGCCCTAAGAACTCCAGCGCTACCCGTTCAAAGGTATTTGGTTGCACAGCAGATGTGTATCTGCTGTACGAATTTTTTATTGCGCTCGACGTTGTTTATAATAGCTCATTAAGCCATTTGTCGAACTATCATGTGGATGGTTTATATTATCATCCAGTAACTCAGCTTCAATTTTTGAGGCTAAGCCTTTACCGAGCTCAACACCCCATTGATCGAAAGAACAGATCTCTAAAATGATGCCTTGGCAGAAAATTTTATGCTCATATAAGGCAATTAAGCGACCAACCGTTTTTGCATCAACCGTATCTAACAGCATTGATGTTGTAGGACGGTTCCCACGGTGGATTTTATGATCAATTAGCGCGGCTATTTCAGCCTCTGATTTACCTTTTGCGGTTAAATCAGCGCGAACTTGCTCTGCATCAACCCCCATCATCATCGCTTCTGTTTGTGCAAAAAAGTTCGATAATAAAATGTCGTGATGCTGACCAATATTAACCTGAGGTTTAATAGAGGCAATAAAATCAGCCGGTACAATCACATTGCCTTGGTGCAAACACTGATAAAAAGCATGTTGACCATTAATTCCGGTCATACCCCAAATAATTGGCACTGTAGTATACGGTACGGTATTACCCGCAAAATTAACGTGCTTACCATTACTTTCCATTTCACCTTGCTGCAAATAAGCTGGCAACATGTGTAATGCTTGATCGTAAGGTAAAATAACCTGTGAGTCGAAACCTAAAAAGCTGGTATTCCATACGCTCAACAAAGCCATTAATAATGGTACATTTTCTGCAAATTCGGCCGTTTTAAAGTGTTCATCAACTTCAAAAGCGCCTTCAAGAATCGCTTCAAATGCATCAAAGCCTAAATACAATGCAATTGGTAAGCCTATCGCACTCCATAATGAAAAGCGACCACCTACCCAATCCCACATTGTGAATACGTTTTCATCAGCAATACCAAACGCTGCCGTTTTTTCTAAATTAGTGCTCACTGCTACAAAGTGCTTAGCAATAGCTTGCTTGTCATCGGCTGACTCTAAAAACCATGCAACGGCGGTTTTTGCATTGGTCATGGTTTCAGATGTAGTAAAGGTTTTTGACGAAATCACAAACAAAGTTGTTTCAGGATCGATGTCTTTCAATACTGACGCAATTTGTACGCCATCAACATTTGAAACGTAATGTACTTTTAATGAGTCATCTGCATAGCTTTTTAGTGCTTCAGTGGCCATTTGTGGGCCTAAGTTTGAACCACCAACACCAATGCTCACAACATCTTTCACGGCTTTACCGGTATAACCTAACCATTTCCCGCTACGTACTTTTTCAACGAACAACTTAATTTTTTGTAATTCAGCGTTAACCACCGAACTTACATTCTCGCCATCTACAACTAATGATGATGCACTACGGTTACGAAGTGCAGTATGAAGCACGGCTCTATCTTCGGTGATATTAATTTTTTCACCGCTGAACATTTTATCTCGCCAGTTAGCGATATCGCACTCTTGTGCTAAAGACAGTAACTGTGTCATCACACTGTTATCAATCAATTGTTTTGAATAATCAAATAAAACACCTGGGATCTGAGTCGAAAATTGCTCGAATCGCGTGCTGTCATTGGCAAATAAATCTTTAAGATGAACTTCCTTCATCTTATTTGCACTTATTTTTAATGCTTGCCAACTAGCTAACTGTGAACGACAACTCATTTTTAACATCCCCTTAAACTTGCAACAAACTGATTTATAACTATGTTTATATTAATAAAGTGAACTGATAGCGTATTAACTTACAAAGAAAATTAACGATAAGTTAGAATGACAACGCTGTCAACAAGCTACTTTTATATTTTACAATCGAGATAATAACGCACTTTTACTCATTTGACACCGGTATCATAAAAATTATCTCAATTATTTTACTGCTAATTTTACTGAACATTAGATACACTAACTGGTCTTGATGAAGAAATAATGAATAACACGTTTGTTAAGTCTACTTAGGTGTATTCTTATCAGGACCATGAC
The DNA here is from genome assembly GCF_014164575.1 of Pseudoalteromonas sp. SG41-1. Taxonomy (NCBI): domain Bacteria; kingdom Pseudomonadati; phylum Pseudomonadota; class Gammaproteobacteria; order Alteromonadales; family Pseudoalteromonadaceae; genus Pseudoalteromonas; species Pseudoalteromonas sp. SG41-1. The sequence goes on along the minus strand of NZ_JACJFL010000029.1, from coordinate 36,969 downwards.
AACACTAAAACAATAACCTAAAAGTAACTCTATGAAAGTAACTATAAATGATGTAGCGAGGCTCGCCGGGGTTTCGATGAAAACGGTTTCACGGGTAATAAATAAAGAACCATCTGTTCGTAAAAAAACTTACGATACAGTCATGGATGCTGTAAAAGAGCTGAACTATCAGCCAAATCTTGCAGCACGAAACCTAGCTGGTACGTCATCATTTACGGTAGGCTTAGTTTATGACAATCCTAATGCGTATTATGTGATTGATATGCAAAATGGTGTGCTTTCTCGCTGTAAAGATGAAGGCTATGAATTGGTGATCCATCCATGCACTTATACAGATGCAAACATGAAAGATGAATTTATTACCATGATAAAGCGCTCTCGCTTAGCTGGGCTTGTGCTTACACCGCCATTGTCAGAGCAAAGTAGCATCACCAATTTACTCGATGAGTTAAATATTCATTACGTTAGGGTGTTATCTGGGCGACCATCAGATGATGATCAAGACACCTGTATTTATGTTAACGATTATAAAGCCGCGTATGAGATCACCACTCACCTTTTAACTCATGGACATGAAAATATTGGCTTTATCTGTGGCGATAAAGAACATAAATCGACGTCTGAACGCCTTGAAGGTTATAAAGCAGCGCTGGCAGATCATCATAAAGAATTTGATAAACGCTTTATTTACGATGGTAAATATTCGTTTGAGTCGGGTGTTGAAGGTGCAAAGCATTTGTTAGCAGAGAATAACACCTTGGCTATTACTGCTATATTAGGTGGCAATGATGAAATGGCCGCTGGCGCTCTATTTGCGTCACGCTTAATGGGTATTGCCATTCCTGAACAGTTATCTATTACTGGCTTTGAGGATTCTCCTTTCTCCCGTCAGACATGGCCAAAGTTAACTACCGCTCATCAAGCAAACGATGTTATCTCTCAACATGCAGCACGGTTATTATTTACCAAAACTCGCGGTGCTCGTAACCAAGATAAAGACATCATCACATCATTTACACCATCAATTGTGATCCGTGAAAGTTCAGGGCCTAAACAGTAGCTACAGCCTTCACTGATAATAAATAAGGCGCTAAAAAGCGCCTTATTTCCCTGTAGTCAATCGCCAGTCTTCTACACTTGTTATTATAACAGTGCCATTCCACCGCTGAGATTATACACGTCAGTAAAGCCAAGCTGAGATAAGTTAGTTGCCGCTTGTTTTGAACGATTACCACTGCGACAAAGTAAAATATACTTACCCTGTGGGCTCAATTGCCTGTCCACTAATGCATTTGCCATTCTACTTAGCGGAATATTCATCACTCGCGCAGGGCTAACTGCAAATAACTGAGGAATATTGTTTGCCCCATGTTCATATGGTTCACGGGTATCAATTAAATATACATCGCTTGCAGTTAACATATCTTTTGCTTGCACGGCGTTCAGTTCGTAAGCTCTACTGTATTTCAAACTGTCAGCATAACCACACAAAGTTGCAAATTTACATAAATTGTCTTCATCGCTGCGCTGCTTGTTGTTAGCAAATTCAGTATCACTTAGTTCATTGTTCAATAATGCATGCAATAACGGCGTTTGCTGCTGTTGAACTTGCCAATTAATAGCAAAACATTGCTGGTAGTCATGACCAGAACAAATAACTGTCGACTCTGCTAAGCATGTTGATAGTTGACGTAATGAGTGTGCCATAGCTAACGCATCCCCACCGTCAATTGCAGTATTACCAAGCCCAGCAGGCAGCAGCAAATCACCGCAAAAGCAAAATAGCACTTGTTGAGAGTTGTTACACCGTAATAAATAACTAACACTATCTTGGCTGTGCCCGGGTGTTGCTAAGCGCTCAATGGTGCATTCAGGTAATGCAATACTCGTTTGCTGCACTGGCCACCCCAATTCATGCTCGTCTTGCAAACTGAATTTTAAGGCCTGAGCCAACAATGTAGTCGCACAGCATCGCTCTTGATGGGCATGTGTGTCTAAAATGGCTGCTACCGTTAAATTTTGTGTGTGTACTATTTTTTCAAGCCGCGGGATAAGCTCAATAATTGGGTCAATGATCACTGCTTGTTTATCTTGACTGACATACAACCAACAACACGCACCTTGATGTCTAAATTGTGTTAACCCTAATGCACACGCTTCTTGCTGTGGTGATGACGAATCTGAAACCACCAAACAATTAGCTTGTAATATTGGTTTAAGTGAACGAATACGCGCACAGGCAGTGGTTATTTCAGCCTGTGTTGTCGCCGGTCCAAATGATAAACGTATTGCATTTTCACTACGCCAATCACTCACGCCCATGGCATCTAACACAAAACTACGATTTGCGCCTGAGCTACAGGCTGAGCCACCACTGATACGAATACCTGCCGCATCGAACAAATCCATCACTTCTTTACTACTGAGTTCATCAACAGCAAAATTTAACGTTGTTGGTACTGACAATGCAAAAGTATGATTAAAGGTTATATTACCAAAGGTATCTACTAAAGCCTGATGTAATTGTTCACGATAGCCGTTTAACACATCGATTGATTTAAACGTATCGTTTGTTTTATCCAGCAATAAACAAAACAGTTTGTTAAGACCTGCTATACCTGGCAGGTTTTCAGTACCGGAGCGCATGCCACTTTCTTGACCACCACCGGCAATAAATGGCGTATAAGCACTGCCTTGACGAATATACAACACGCCTATACCTTTCGGCGCGTAAAGTTTATGGCCTGAAAATGGCGCGTAGTCAATCGTTGTATCACTAAGGGCCAATGCGGTTTTCCCTAGCGCTTGTACGCAATCCACCATCCACGCAACTTCCGTGTTATGTGCTCGTATTACCTTTTCAATCGCTTTTAAATCTTGATAAACACCGGTTTCATTGTTAACCGCCATGGTACAAATCATCAGTGCATCACCAGCGTGTTGAGCAATAAAATCTAAATCTAAAAGGCCATCACTCGATACCGGGATCGCAAGCACGGTTGCGTTTATACCCAATACGGCATTCCAATGTATTAATGTATTAGGTACTGCTTTATGTTCAGTCGCGCCATACAGTAATACTGGATTTGGTTTAGCATGATCTTTAGCTGCTATGAGCGTAGACACGACAGCTGTTTGAATTCCTTCGGTAGCCCCAGAAGTGAATAAAATATCCCCCTGCTGTGCACCTATCACATCACGTGCTTTTTGACGTGTTTGCTCTAATAAGTGTTTAGCTTGAATACCGGTAATGTGTGAAGAAGAAGGGTTACCAAAGCAGATTTGCATAGTATGCGAAACAACCTCTGCAATACAAGGTAGCACCGGTGTTGTTGCGTTTGCATCAAGGTAAATTTGTGACGATGAGTCAGTAGGTAATATTAAATCAGACATTAAAAAACGCACCATATTACTAAAAGATATATCTTATAACCCATTCTACATAAAATTAATGGGCCGCGTAAGAATCAATTAGTCTCTCAGGTGCGTTTTCTATACCATTTGATACTATACCCAAAATACCTAAATCTTCAGGTGATTTAGGTATAAAGCTAATTAACCAAAGTTCGTGTTAGCTATGCTCAATCAGTTGTTCTTCTTGTTTCGTTGACCAAGCATTGAGTAAGGCTTTTACCAATGACGCTAGTGGAATTGCAAAAAACACGCCCCAAAAACCCCATAAGCCACCAAAAAACAGTACCGCAACAATAATAAATACCGGGTTCAGATCAACCGCTTCAGAAAATAGTAACGGCACCAGCACATTACCATCTAATGCTTGAATAATGCCGTAGATGATCAGTATGGTCCAAAACTGGGTTTCTAAACCAAATTGAAATAATGCCACGGCCGCAACCGGTATGGTAACAAGTGCCGCACCCACAAAAGGGATCAATACTGATAAACCCACTAATACGCCCAATAGCGCTGCATAACGTAAATCAAAAATAGTGAACGCGATAAACGATACTGAGCCTACAATCAAAATTTCAAACACCTTACCACGAATATAATTCATGATTTGTTGGTTCATTTCGTGCCATACCTGCAGGATTAAGCGTCTTTGTTTTGGAACGAGTTTTTCTGCACTTCTGATCAACTCCAGCTTATCTTTGAGCATAAAGAACACCAGTAATGGTACTAAAATAAGATAGATCAACCACGCCACTACATCTTTTAATGATGTCAACGAGACCGACAATAGTACTTGGCCAAACTCAATTGCTTTGGCTTCAACGCTGCTGACCACTGATTGTACTTGCTCTGCATTAATTAAACTGGGGTATTGCTCAGGCAAGTGCAGTAGAAAAGATTTTCCCTGTTCTATCATGTGCGGGCTTTCTTGCACTAAATTACTTGCTTGCTGCCACAGTATTGGACCCATGCCGATCACTAAGGTCAGCATCAACCCTGAAAAAATTAACATCACAATAATAGTGGCAGTAAAGCGGTGTAAGCCAAAACGCTCTAAATGCGCAACCGGCCAATCAAGCAGATAAGCAATCACTAAAGCAATCAAAACAGGTACAATAAGTGCACCAAAGAAATAAAACATCGCCATTAAAGCGAGTAATAAAAACAATAGAGTTACTGAATGTGGATCTGAAAACTTCCTTTCGTACCAAATTTTTACATATTCAAACACGATTTAGCTCCACGATTAACAACCCACGTTGTTGATCTAATTTGTACGGATAATGATTTTTTAGCAAAAAGCGCTCCATATCTTGAGTTGGTTGATCCACTAATAATGTAAACTTTATCGGTTGCGCAGTTGCTAAAGCTTGGCGTAAAGTCAACTTAAACTGGATAAATTGCTGCGGACATTTGAATCCGCGCAAGTCTTGCTCTAGCATAACCAATTATCTGCCCTATAAAAATGAATAATAATACGGTCTTTGTCAGCGTTGTTAATAACAAATGTAACTTTTTCTTAAAACACGCATCGCAATAGTTTATCCTTATAGCATAGTTAGTAGTAAGGATAAGTTAATGTCTGGCACGCATAATAAAGCGCAACTACCGAGTAATCCAACTCTTAAAGAAATTAACTGGTATAAAAAACAAATAAACTGGGGCGAACTTCCGCCCTTCTATCACCTTGTCGCCTCATCAGTGAGCGAGTCAGAGGGGATATTAGAACATGGTTTTGATAATGCCGTAAAAAAAATAATTGATAGGCGCAATTGGAACCTCGATTTACTCGGAGGTCATGAAGACGCTCTTGGAGAGATATATTGTGAAAACAAGCCAAGAATTGCGCTGCACCAAGTATTTACCGACCGGGGCTTTGAATTATGGGCACTGCCTTATGCAAAAGACGTTACAATAGATAAATACGTAAAAGATAACCGCTTTATAGAGTTTAACGAGTGGGATCCAGTGTCAATGAAAAGTTTGATTCGGATTAATCAATTACATAAGTTTATTGGCTTTTACTTTGAGCGTGGTGACAAAGCAGATAAAGCACTTATTCTTCATGCGCACAAAGTAGTACATAAAATCATTAGTTTTTTACAACGAGAATTGAACGTTGTAAAGCTAGATGGGGTCACAATCAAAGAATTGTATCAATTGTGCGAACGAGATAGCAGAGCATGCAGTGATGAAATTGACATTGCTAAACTCATGCTAGGTGAAGATCATAACAAGGAATAAAATGCAGCTTAAATCAGCCTTTATTACATTACTCACTACACTTTTAACTTTTAGTGTGCTGGTAAGTGAGCCATTAAAGGCACAAACTAATTTTACATTACCCGATCTTGGTACTTCAGCATTGCAAGCTTTGCCTCTAGAAAAAGAGCAAGCAATCGGGAAAGTAATGATGATGCAAATTCGTGGCTCATCACCGGTTGTTAATGATCCTGTGCTTGATGAGTATTTAACAACGATCGGCCACAAGCTGGTTGCTAATGCAAATGATGTTCGCTTTCCGTTTTCATTTTTTTGGATCAACAATCCGGAAATAAACGCATTTGCTTTTTATGGTGGCCATGTTGGGGTACACACCGGTTTAATTGCACAGTCCGATAACGAAAGTCAGTTTGCCTCAGTACTTGGTCACGAAATTGCCCACGTTACCCAGCGCCATCTTGCACGTCGCATGCAACAACAACAAGATAACAGCGCCCTCACTATTGCCGGTATGATTGCCGGTATTTTAGCATCAGTTGTGTCACCAGATGCCGGTATCGCGATTATCTCAGCTAGTCAAACACAAAGCGCATTTAGTCAACTCACTCACAGCCGTTCAGCTGAGCAAGAAGCCGATCGAATTGGTATGCAAACACTCAATAATGCAGGATTTGACCCATACGCATCCAGTGAATTCTTAACCAAACTTGCTGCGCAAATTCGTTATAAATACAAGCCACCGGCCTTTTTACTTACTCACCCATTACCTGAGAGCCGCGTGTCTGATGTGCGCTTGCGTGCACAGCAATTTGAAAAACGCCAACTTCCGGATAGCTTAGAATTTAATCTTGCCAAAAGCCGCGTGATTGCTCGCTACCACCAAACACCAGAAGCAGCTGAAAATTTCTTTAGAAAGCTAATACGTGAAAACAGTTTTTATAATAAAACAGCGCTTAATTATGGCTTGGGTATTAGTTTATTGGATCAAAAAAAGCTCGATGAAGCGGCGCCTATTTTAGACGAACTTTTAAAGTCTGATCCTAAAAATTTATTCTACATTGATACGCATACTGATCTACTGATAGCACAAAAAAAAGCCGCCGAGGCAGTAAAATTTTTAGCCGCATTGCATGAAAATCGTCCTAACAATCAAGTTATTACCTTAAACCTTGCCAATGCAGCACTTGAAGCTGAGCAATACGATGTTGCAGTGCAAATATTAAAATCATTTTTACTCGAAAAACCTGAACATAATTTAGGCATGCAACTTCTTGCAGATGCCTATAAAAAGCAAGATAACTTAGCCGCTTATCATGAAGCAAATGCCGACGTTCTTGCACAATACGGCGCCTACTTAAAAGCCGCTGACGAAGTACAAAAAGCACTCAACTTTGTAGAACCGCAAGAGCTAATTAAACAACAACGTCTCAAAGCATTGTTAACGCAATACCGACAAATGCAAAAAGAGCTCGCAAGACTTTAAGTCTGGTGCTGCTTGCCCTAAAATAGCCTTACTTTATCTAATTGGATTGTTACTATGTCTGTTACTATTTTTCATAATCCACGTTGTTCAAAATCGCGTGAAACATTAGCTCTACTTGAACAAAAATCGATTCAGCCAGAGATAATCGAATACTTAAAAACTCCACTGAATCATGAGCAAATCAGCATTTTAGTTAAACAGTTAGGGTTTTCTTCAGTTCGTGAACTAATGCGCACTAAAGAAGATATTTACAAAGACCTAGACCTTAAAAATGAGCATGATGAAAACGTACTCATTGCAGCCATGGTTAGCAATCCAAAATTAATTGAGCGCCCTATTGTGGTAAATGACAATAAAGCCGCTCTGGGTCGCCCACCAGAAAACGTACTAAGCGTACTTTAATGAGCGTCACTATTGTTGTGTTGTATCATTCAAGTCACGGCTCTGTTGCAGCCATGGCACATGAGATTGCAGAGTCGATTGAATGCCAAGGCGGTACTGCACTGCTAAGAACCTTTGTAGCAAGAGAACCTCACGATATTGTGATCAGCAAAGATGACTTAATCCAGTGTGATGGGTTAGCATTTGGCACCCCTACTCGCTTTGGTATGATGGCCTCACAAGCCAAAGCTTTTTGGGAAACCACCAGCGACTTATGGTTAAAAGGGCAATTAATAGATAAACCAGCCTGTGTATTCTCATCATCAAGTAGCATGCATGGTGGCAATGAAGCAACGTTGCTTAATTTGTCACTGCCGTTATTACACCACGGTATGCTGTTAATGGGTGTGCCGTATGAAGTACCTGAGTTACTTGCCACACAAACCGGTGGCACTCCCTATGGTGCAAGCCATGTTGCTGGTGCACAAAATAGCGCGCAATTAAGTAAAGACGAAATTAAAATTTGCCAAAGCGTTGGCCAACGCTTGGTTAAAATTACGAGAAAATTACAATGACATCGCACAGCGATTTAAACCCACAACTGACGCCGAAAAAGGCTATCACTATCCGTTTTCAACGTATTGCAATAATTGGTTATATTGGCTTGTTACTGCTGATGCCACTTTGGTTGTTTTTATTAGAGCCTAGAGAAGGTCATAGCAATGGATTTATTTTTGTTGTGTATATTCTGCCGCTTTTACTGCCGCTAAAAGGCATCATTCAAGATAAACCTTATACGTATGCGTGGGCAAACTTTATCGTTATGTTTTATTTTATTCACGGTTTTACCCTACTGTGGGTCGCACAAGAACAACTAATATGGGTCGTTTTAGAGCTGCTGTTCGCCAGTATGATGTTTATTGGTTGTACTTATTATGCACGTCACCGCGGTCAAGAGCTGGGACTAAAAATTCAAAAACTAAAAGATGAGTTAGCAACAGAAAAAGCGGCTCATGAATTTAATAAAAAAGACTAAAGTTAATACCAAACGACTTAAATATTTAACCATTCTAGCGAGCTAAATGGTCAGTAACTTAACACGATTGGTATAACAACTAAAAAACGCGCTTAATTAGCGCGTTTTTGTCTACGGTGCATGCAAGAAGCTTAAACAACTTCACTTAACGTTGCCAATGCCACAATACTTGCTAAGCCTAGCTGCCCAACTAAACTGATCAATGAGCAACAACGCAGTACAAATAACCCCCATGGGTGTTTAATATGCGGGTATAAAGCGCAGCGCTTCAAACTCATTGCAAAAAAGAAGCAAACTATAGCTAATATAGTCAAGCAAAGCGTCAACTCACTTTTAATCGCAAGTGTATCATCAAAAAAGAAAAACAACTGTAGCGGCAACAATAAAGTCACGATGGCATGTAAGGCGTGAACTTTTTTGATCCGCGAAAATTGTCCATCCGGCGATAATTCTTTAATACCAAAATCACGCTCTAAGCATTTCACTAACTGACTGGCTTTAACACTCACTGCTAAACGATAACAACTTAAGCCATCACAGTTACGAACACGAAAGTCATAGCCAGACTTCAATAATAGCACCATCAAAGGTTCATTTTTTGCTAGTACCGCATAATGTAAAGCACTGTTACCAAGGGCATCACGTTGTTTTTTATCTTGTTTATCTAATAAGGTTTGTACTAAATTAACAAACCCTTTTTCAACTGCCCACATAAAGGCCGTTTTACCATTTTCATCCGCCAACGTGCCTGTTGCACCTTGCTCTATAAAACGCATCGCCATCGTTTGTTTAGCTGTGTCAAAACGCAAATGCGCCAACAGTGCTTGTTCTAATAGCACCACTGAGTCAACATCTGGTGATACTTGGGTCAATAAGGTGAAATAATCCTTTCCACCAGCAACTTTTTTCGCCGCTAATTCACTTAACGCATTAACGTCATCGATTGAGTCAGGTATAAAGGTGCTAAAACGTTCACGAAAATCAACTTCTTTCCACAGTGCCAAAGCATCTTCAGCACTCATTTTACTGCCCGCATTGAGCGCATACTCGATGATTGTAAAATAGCGTTTTGAGAATAACTGAGATAATAACGTAACGGGTGTTTCTATCGTTGTTTGTGACGCTACAGCTGCATATTTTTCAAGGCGTTGGCAAAGTAACAGCACTAAACTCTCTGGGCTATACTCGTTATCAAAATAGTAATCTTTAGCTGCCGAAATATACTGTTGAGCGGCTTCATCATATTCACAGATATGTTGGAAAAAACACTCTTCAAATGGCTCAAGGGGAGTTAACCAGGTTAAATAATAGATAGGCGGTAGCACAGTGGTACACACGCCATTGTCTTCTTCAGTCGAGCGACAAGCCGGCCATGCTTCTAAAGCGTCTAAAATAAATGCACCGTTTTGCTCAATAAGTCCTTTGACTAATAACGGGTATTCTTTAGGCCAAATAAGTACATTTTCCATTAAAAAAACACAACTCCAGTGTCTATCTTGCTCGGTACAAAGGTCAGTAAAAGAGTTTAACAACTACAAACTGACACTGCGCTTAATATAATTTTAAGTACCCCAGTAAATTAGTGATACCAGTGGGTATGTAAGCGCTTATTCTAGCATACCCAAAACCACACGCTATAGCCAAACCGTGTGATTTTAAAAGAAAATAACAAAGCACCATGCAGTTAACACTGCATGGTGCTTTAGGTTGGAGACTTACTTGGAAATGATTACTTACTGTTAAGCTCAGCTGTCACTTGGTCAAGGCCAACTTCTGAAATTCGTTGAATAACTTCTTTTTGCTTTGCACTGAGTAACGAAATACCTTCAGCGACAATATCATATACTTTCCAGCTACCATCTTTACCTTGGCGAAGCTTAAAGTGTAAGTCAATCGTTGGCGCATTATCTGCAATAATTTGCGTCTTAACCGTGGCAAACTCACCCTCTGCAGCATCGTTACTCTCTTCGAATTTTATTTCTTGCCCGGTATATTTCATTAATGCACTAGCATAGGTAGTGGTTAAGTAATGCTCCACTGCACTTATAAATGCAGTCGCTTGTTGGCGATCGATACCTTTAATGTGCTTACCTAATAATTTATAGGAAACAAATTTAACATCTATATTAGGCATTAAATACTGATCAACAATGTGTGCCATGTCACTTTTACTCGCTGTGCCTTGGCTGTTTATTTTGCCAATTTCACTAAACAGCTGATCGCCTACCTGAGTTAATAACTGATTAGGTGACTGTTGTGTTTGCGCAAACAAGGAAGCACTAAAAACTAGCGCGATTAATAATAAATAACGACCAAGTGAAATCATTGTTGATAAGTCCTAAGTAAATCTTGTAGCGTAATTTACGCTGTTCATAAGAGATTAAAAAGCCTCAAAATAGCACCTTATTAGTGCCAGCACGGCATCAATTGATTTAATCTTTTTATTTCATATTGTTAGCTAAGCTCATGCAATAACACACAGAGTCTGTGAATTTATGCCACTTGAATTAGCCTCCCCCACGCCCTTATTTTGTAAATAACGTTTTCATCTAAAGAGCTTTACCATGTTATTTAAAACATTAACTGTATTGATTTTATTATCTATTTCCATGTTCAGCAGACTATCTTATGGTGCGCCCTATACACTTTCCCCTCATGGCTATGCCATTGATTACATTCAGGGGGAAGGTGATGTTAAAGGCTTAAAATTGGCATACCAATACCATGCTCCGGCACTACAATCATTAATTGAAAATACCCATATTTACTTAGAATCAAGTATTAATATTTGGGAATACGGCGCAGATAATAGCCATCAGACAAATGTTGTCCTTGCAATGTCCCCGGTATTTCAACATCTGATCAGCTCAGTGCGCGGTATTCCTCTGTATTTCGAAGCCGGCATAGGAATTTCATTAGTCAATGACACTCACTTCGCCGGCAAAAATGTGAGTACCCACTACCAGTTTGAAGACCGACTAGGCTTTATTGCTGATTTTGGAAAAACCAAAGCTGCGGTGCGTTATTTACACTATTCAAATGCAGGGTTTAAAAGACCAAACCCAGGTCTTGATTTTATTTCGCTGTCGTTTTCTAGACGTTTTTAACCCTAGAAATCTTTGCTACACTGAGTACTTATAAATGACTCATTAGAGATCACCATGCAAATTTGGCATATACTCATCATCATCTTAGTGTTGGCAATCATTATCGGTAATATTTTGCTGATCAAACACTCAGCAAAAATGGATTTTAAAAAACCAACCGATGAAGATGAACTAAAATCAGAGCAACAAAAAAAGCCCTAACTAAGTTTTGTTAGGGCTTTACATCGTAGGAGATGTTCTTTACTGCAGCTCCTCACGCAGCTCTTTGGTTGCTTTAACCATATTATCAAGAGCTTGTCGCGTTTCTTCCCAACCACGGGTTTTCAAACCACAGTCCGGGTTTACCCATAAACGCGCAACCGGTATTTTTCGTGCGGCTTTATGGATCAACGTTTTCATCCATGCAATATCCGGTACATTCGGAGTGTGAATATCATATACACCTGGACCAATATCATTTGGATAATCAAAATTCTCAAATGCTTCAAGTAGTTCCATGTTAGAACGTGAGGTTTCAATGGTGATCACATCGGCATCCATATCTGCAATCGCGGCAATAATACCGTTAAATTCGGCGTAACACATGTGAGTATGAATTTGTGTTTCATCTTTCACACCGCTTGCTGAGACCCTAAATGCATACGCTGCCCATTCTAAATATGCTTGCCATTGGCTACATTTAAGCGGCATACCTTCACGAAATGCAGGTTCATCAATTTGAATAATATCAATACCGGCATTTTGTAAATCGACCACTTCATCACGTAACGCAAGTGCAATTTGATTAGCGATGGTGGGTTTGTCTAAATCATCACGAATGAATGACCAAAACAGAATAGTTACAGGACCTGTTAGCATGCCTTTCATTTTCTTACTCGTCAGCGACTGTGCGTATTTTGTCCACTGAACCGTCATCGCTTGTTCACGTGATACATCCCCCCAAATTACAGGTGGTTTCACACATCGCGAGCCGTAGCTTTGCACCCAACCAAACTGGGTAAAAGCAAAGCCTTCTAATAGTTCAGCAAAGTATTCAACCATGTCATTACGCTCCGCTTCGCCGTGCACTAACACATCTAAATCAAGCGCCTCTTGCTCTTCAACAGCGTAACGAATTTCTGCTTTCATTTGCCTTTGATAATCATCCGCAGATAATTCACCGGCTTTATAATCACGGCGTGCTTGACGAATTACTTGAGTTTGTGGAAATGATCCTATCGTGGTGGTCGGCAGTAGCGGTAAATTAAGTGCTGCATGTTGTTTTTCAATACGTTGAGAAAATGCATGATTACGCTTACCGTCTTTTGCGGTGAGTGCAGTTACACGCTTTTGTACAGCTGTATTATTTACACGAGTAGAGGTTAAGCGTGCTTTAATAGGTGCTGAATAAGCAACGAGCTCACTGCTATCATTGCTTTCAAGCGCGGCTTTTAATAATGACAACTCTTGGCCTTTTTGTTTTGCAAATGCAAGCCATGAACAAAGCTCATCATCGAGCTTTTCTTCTTGCTCTAAATCAACCGGTGTATGCAGTAAAGAACAAGATGGAGCAAGCCATAGATTATCACCGCGCTTTAGCGCAATGTCTTTTATGCTATTAAATACAACCTCTAAATCAGTACGCCAAATATTACGGCCATTTACTACGCCTAATGATAAAACTTGATCTGTACTTAATAATATATCTAGTTTTGCAACATCAACATTTGTTGCAACACAATCAAAATGTACGCCATCAACGGGGTAACCTGCAATATCATCAAAGTAGGCAGTGACTGAGTCAAAATAACTAGCAAGTAACAACTTCACGCCTTGACCTGCAAGTGCACGAAAGCTTGTTTTTATTGCCTCTTGATAATCTTCTGTCAGCTCTAAACCTAATATAGGCTCATCAACCTGTACCCATTCAATCCCTTGCTGCGCTAATTTAGCGAACACGTGTTGATAAACAGCTAATAGTTTTTCAAGTAAGCTAAGTTTATCAAACTCCTCACCTGCACATTTTGCTAAGTAAAGATAAGTGACTGGGCCGACCAATACTACTTTTGCATTGTGCCCCAATGCTTGTGCTTGAGTAACTTGCTCGAATAACTCAGTCCAGGTTAGTTGAAACTGCTGATCATGAGTTAGCTCTGGAACTATGTAATGATAATTAGTATTAAACCACTTTGTCATTTCGCTTGCTGCACATGAACAACCGCTTGGTGCGCGACCACGCCCAATACGAAATAATGTATCAAGATCAATGCTACCATCCGCTTTTTGATGACGCTTGGGCACTGCGCCAATCAATAAAGAGGTAGATAACACATGGTCATACCAAGCAAAGTCACCTACCGGTAATAAATCAATCCCAGCATCTGCTTGAAGAGCCCAATTTTCTGCGCGGATCGTCTTACCTTGTTCAAGCAACTGCGCTTGGCTGATTTTACCAGCCCAGTATGATTCTACTGCAAATTTTAGTTCACGCTTTCTACCTATGCGAGGAAAACCTAAGTTATGTAATTGTGCCATGTTGAAATTCCCTTCCAGCTGTTTAGATAGCTAAAACCATAAACCTATACCTGACATCAAACAATTGATGCTTCCTCAGTTTCAACTTGAGGTAAATTCATGGAAATATTTTTTTGCAAACTCAAAAAATATAATGACAACGCTGTCAAATATGACGCTATAGTATATTTGTAAATTTCACGTAAAAAAATGGGGTTTATAGCCATCTAGACGTTGATACATCTTAATTTAAGGCGTATTATGGCTGTAATCTGAGTTAAACTCACCTTTACCATGAGAATTATTAAAGATGATTGATGTAAAACACTTAAAGACCATCGCAACCTTGAAAGAAACCGGTTCCTTGGTAAATACTGCGCGCGAATTATTTTTGACTCAATCCGCTTTGTCTCATCAAATCAAAGATTTAGAAAACAAACTTGATTGCCAACTATTTGAACGTAAAACTCAACCGGTGCGCTTTACCCCACAAGGTATGCTATTACTTGAACTTGCCAGCGAAGTACTCCCGCGTGTTGAAGCAACCAAATGCCGTTTAAAAGAAAGTCTTAATCAACCAATTTCACAATTACGACTTAGTGTTGAATGCCATGCTTGTTTTCATTGGTTATTACCAACAATTAAAGAATTCAATAACTTTTGGCCTGATATCAAAGTTGATTATGAGCGCGGCTTTAGTTATGACGCTATTCCTGATCTGCTCAGTGATGAATTAGATTTAGTACTCACTTCAGACATTCGTGAACCAGATAAACTTGAATACGCACATTTATTTGATTTTAAACTTAAATTAATTGTTGCTCCTGATCATGAACTAGCGAAAAAAGCCTATGTAACGGCACTTGATTTGAAAAACGAGACGATTATTTCGTACCCTATTCCACGAGAGCGTCAGGATATCTTCAAACATTTTATTCAAAATGCACGTTTTGATGGCACCTTGAAAACCGTAGATCAGGGCTTGCTCATTTTTCAGCTTGTCAGTGCCGGAATGGGGGTTGCAGCATTACCGGATTGGTTAGTAACACCATATGAAAGCCAAGGACTCATTAAGTCGATTCCATTAGGCGCACTGGGATTAACCCGTCCAATGTATTTAGCCATGAAAAAGAATATGAAAGATAACCCAGTGTATCGCCACTTTTTAAATACCTGTAAGTTAAATAACGGTCGATAAAATAGGTTTAACCCAGTAGCATACAGAAAACCCCTTTATGTGTGCTACTGTGATGTTTGAACTGAAAAAAATCCTCGGTGCAATGCTGATGCCATTGCCTCTGTTTGCTCTACTGTGCTTTGTTTGCTTATTAATCGCACTGCGTACCAAGAAAGTCAGCGTATTTATTGGTTTAATCGCAATCACCAGTTTATTGCTGATTAGTACCCCTTTTATTGGTCAAAAAATAATTGCTCCAAATTCACAGTT
The DNA here is from genome assembly GCF_014164575.1 of Pseudoalteromonas sp. SG41-1. Lineage (NCBI taxonomy): Bacteria > Pseudomonadati > Pseudomonadota > Gammaproteobacteria > Alteromonadales > Pseudoalteromonadaceae > Pseudoalteromonas > Pseudoalteromonas sp. SG41-1. The sequence continues at coordinate 21,385 of NZ_JACJFL010000029.1, read as the reverse complement.
AAAGTATATTTTTGATACAAGTAAACAGCCGATACTCGATAAAATAGTGGTACTTGATTGTGATATAAATCCTAACCCAAAACTTAACGCCAATAGCCAACTTGGTAATTGTGCTAAAAGCCGCCTAATCGAAGGTATGCGCTTAGCATATGTGTACCCACAAGCTCAACTTATTGTTTCAGGTGGCGGTTACAATAAAGTGACCAACAGTAGTTTGATGCAACAAACCGCGATAAGTTTAGGTATTGATGCGCAGCGTATTAAACAAAATCCTACGGCTATGGATACCGCCGATGAAGCACGGCTTTTAGCACCTGCTCTAGTTGATCTTAAAGTTGCACTGGTAACTTCGGCAAGTCACATGGCACGAGCAAAAGATCTATTTAATAGCCAAGGCGTTGATGTTATTCCCGCCGCCACTGATTTTTACGATTTCTCAGCGTGGCCTCATCACAAACAATATATTCCGAGTGTTGAAGTATTAAAGGCAGTCACAAGTTATTGGCATGAAGTAATCGGTAGTACGTGGATAAGTGTGCGCCGCTGGATTGATCCAGAAGCGCTTTAACATCTCACTCACTTAAAGTGAAGTAGCTGGCAACTCAAACTGGGTTGTCAATATCAATAAAGGTTACATCAAAGCCATGTTGCTCAGCCAATAACTCACCGAGCGCTTTTATGCCATAGCGTTCGGTGGCGTGATGGCCTGCGGCAAAAAAATCGATCTTTTGCTCACGAGAACTGTGAATGGTCTGCTCTGAAGCCTCGCCTGTTAAATAGGCATCAATCCCCTGGCTAGCAGCCAAATCAATATAACCTTGACCACCTCCAGTACACCAAGCGATGGTCTCAATTAGCTCATCACGTACTAGGCTAACTAAAGGTTCACGAGCGAGCACTGTTGATATTTTTTGTGCAAATTGCTCACCACTCATTGGGATTTTTAAACGCCCTTTGACTGCGACACTATTTGCTACAGGCTCCAAACCATCGAGTATTTCTAAATCAAGTAGCTGTGCTAATTGCGCGTTATTACCGATTGCTGGATGCACATCAAGAGGTAAATGATAGGCAAATAAATTGATATCATGATTAAGTAACGCAGCTATGCGACGCTTTTTCATACCGGTAATAGGTTGCGCTTCACCTTTCCAGAAGTAACCATGATGAACCAATATTGTATCTGCGCCATGTGCAATTGCAGCATCGATTAATGCTTGACTAGCAGTGACACCTGTAACAATTTTTTTAATCTGTTCACGTCCTTCGACTTGTAGCCCATTTGGGCAAAAGTCTTGAATAGAATCAGGTCTTAAAATGGTATTTAGTAATTGGTTAAATTCTCTGCGCTGCATTTTTTTATTCCAGATTAGCGTTAAATTTTGTGCAAATTTTGGCGTTTATAGGGCTAAAATGGAAGGAAAATCGCAAAAAATTGAAAAGTAAGTCAAAAATAGGTATAAATAAATATTCTCAATCTGTGTTTACAACGTATAGGGCCTCTGATGAGCAAACTAGACAAAACAGAAGTATTAAATGCCTTTGAAGCAGCATACCAAGCAGCCAATGGTAAGAAACCTGAAATCACCAGCAAACCTGGTTGGTACAGCATCGACGGCGGCAAAAACTTGCGCCTTGCAGAAGTTGCTGAATTAACAGAGCAGCTAACTTCAGGCGATACGTCTGCACAACCTGCAGCAACAGCACCTGCTAAGAAAACTAAAACTAAATCAGCAGTGCCAGCTAAAGCAGCTGTTAAAAAACCACCATTTACTATAACAACAGCTAATGAAGAAGGTTACACTGCCGAAGAGTTTTGGATTGTGTACCTAGCTAAAAAAGATCACGATTGCCGCTTACCTCGCGGTGTTGTGTAATAACTTTAGACTCGTAGCATAAAAAAACCGCTTTTAAGCGGTTTTTTTATGGCCAACAACGTTGAGTTTTGTATTCAACCACCCTGATATATACCCACAGATAACAATAAACACGGTACCAACAAGAACTGGCATAATCAAAAAGTCCCAACTTTGACCACTGACCATAATCAAAATAGGGTTGGCCCCTGCTGCAGGATGTATGGTGTTAGTCAACATCATTACGGTCACAGCTAATCCAGTCGCAATAGCAATACTGATCGGATCCACGCCTATAAAACTAATAAAAACCAAACCTATCACGGCAGTGATGAAATGCCCTACAATAACATTTTTTGCTTTTGCTAAAGGGCTGTTTGGTACACCAAACACCAGTACCGCAGTTGCGCCAAATGGTGCCATAAGCCATACACCATAATTCCCTAAACTTTCTAAATATGCTAATACCGAAAGTGTCAGTGCTGAAAAGATACCCGCGATAACGGCTTTGTAAAATACATCATTCATTAATATTACTTCCTTCAGAGGTAGACCGACTTGTCTACATTTAGATGATAGACAAGTCGGTCTACTTATGTCAAGCTTACTTTTTGACTAGGAGCAACCATGGATAAACGTACCCAGATAATTAATACCGCACTCAGTGCGTTCTATCAAAGAGGGATCCATGCGGTAGGCATTAATGAAATACTTAAAGAAGCAGGTGTTGCAAAAAAAACGCTTTATAATCATTTTGTCAGTAAAGATGAGTTGATCTGTGCGTGTTTAGAGCTCAGAGATCAGCGCTTTAATCAGTGGTTGTATGAACAATTAGAAAACTGCAATACCCCCTTCGAAGTGGCTGATGCACTTTTTAGCGCACTCTCCGCTTGGATAGACAATAAAGTCTCTGAGCTTGGACCTTTTAATGGCTGTTTTTTTATTAATACTGCAGCGGAGTTTCCACACAGCGAGCACCCTATCGCGATGCTTTGCAAAGCACACAAAGAATCAGTTTTACAGTTATTGTTCGATAAACTCTCACACACAGAACAACTTAAAGGTCAGTTAGAAAAAACCATACAGTTAGCACAATTATTAATGACCTTAAAAGAAGGTATGATCTGTCAGGCTAGAGTGACGCACTCCAGTAATACACTAATGCAAGACCCAGTATTATTACGCCAACTTATAGCAAGTAGCATATAAAAAAAGCGGCTATTCAGCCGCTTTTGATTGGTTTATAACACTAATAATTACTTATCTTCAAAGTACAATTTGTCGCGTGCTTTTTTGCCAACTTCATTCATAGTCGCGGCATCAAATAACCGACCGTTGATCATCGTATAATCAACTTTATCTGTATCACGAATATTAGTCAGTGGATTACCATCGATCACCATTAAGTCAGCCAGTTTACCGACTTCCAATGAGCCGATATTCTGATCAAGGCCGATGTACTTGGCCGGATCAAGCGTCGCCGCACGAATAGCTTCCAGTGGACTCATACCACCTTGAGCAAACATCCAAATCTCCCAGTGCGCTGCAAGGCCTTCGCGCTGACCATGTGCACCTAGATTCACTAAAACACCTAAATCTTGTAGCTCTTTTGCTACCCGTGCATTGTTAAAGTGATTATAGTGGTGATCGGGTGCTTTAACACGGCGCATTGAACGTGGTAGTAATTGGTTTTTTGGCACAAATTTACTTAAGCGCGGGTGATTCCACACATCAGTCTTATCATACCAATAGTTTTCTCCCCAGATGCCCCCATATGCCACACCAAGTGTTGGCGTGTAGCCTACATCACTTTGTGACCAAAGCTGCTTGATATCATCATAAATATTCGCCACGGGAATTGAGTGCTCAATGCCCGTATGACCATCAACCACCATCGTTAAATTATGCTGTAATAATGAACCACCTTCTGGCACCACCATCATTTCAAGCTCTCGGCCAGCTTCAATTACTTGTTGGCGTTGTTCACGTCGTGGTTGGTTGTATGATTTAACACTAAACGCGCCAACTTTCTTTAATCGCTCTAAGTGAAATTTAGCATCATCTAACGAATCAATGTGTGATGTATAACCTGGCATATTGGCACCATATAAAATAGTACCGGTTGAGAAAATACGTGGGCCTACAATAGTCCCCGCTTTTTGCATTTCGCTGGCTGTAAAAATCTCTGTTGTATCGTTTGATGGATCGTGAATTGTCGTGACGCCTAACGATAGGCCCGCTAAGTTTTTCCAATTTTGCTCAGGAATGATCTCATCGCTGCCTTGTGAACCATGCGCATGCGCGTCAACAATTCCTGGCATAATTGTTTTGCCAGATACATCAATTACCTGTGCGCCTTTTGGAATGTTAATATCAGCAGCTGTGCCAACGGCTTTAATATGTTTACCATCGGTTAATAGTATTCCATTTTCAATGACTTGCTCACCTTTCATGGTAATAATACGTGCGCCCGTTAAAGCTATCATGCCTTTTGGTTCAGCCATTTTGCTACTAAAGCCAATGTTATCGCCACTTTTTACTTTGAAGTCAGCGTCATCCGCTTTATTGATATCAAATAAACCTGCCAAACTTGCATGATAAAGCTCTGGGCCTAGCGTCCAATACAGTTTATCGCTGCTGGCGCTCCAGCTGATATTCTCACCGGCACGAACAGATAACTGCTCAATCGGAAATTGGCTGTCTTTAGGACCAATATTGATGGTTTTACCACTTTGCACTAATGGCGTAACAAACACTTTAAAACGTTCAGCAAAAGCGAGGTACTTGCCATCAGGCGATACTCTAAACTCAGTAGCATGCTCTGACTCATAAAGCTTAGTGATTTTTTTCGAATCAAGTTCAACCACACTTAGCGTTGGTTTAGGCCATGGGCTCATCACAAAAACTCGATCATTAGCTGATGCAAACTGCGGCTGATAACCACTTTTAGAAATCAACTCAGCTTTCCCGCCTTTGCTACTCACTGCATAAATACCCGGATGCAGTGACCAATCAGGGTTTAAGATGCTGCCTCCTGAGGCTTTACGGTACACCACTGTTTTGCCATCAGGGCTGAATGTTGGCTCAACATATTTACCTGGCTCTGTGGTAATATCATCACCGCGACCACTACGCGCAGAGACAACTCGAACAGCACCCTGTTCGTTATCATCCCAGGTTACATAAACTATTTTTTTACCATCACGGGAAAACTGCGGGAACAACTCAAAGTGGTCATCTTGTTTAGTTAAACGCTTTATTTTTCCTGACTCTAAATCGCGTTTATAAATATGTCCTAGCGCTTCAAAAATTGCTGTTTCACCATCCGGCGAAATCTGTACATTACGCAACATTTTTACAGCAAATTCATCGCTATCAATGTTTTGTGTAAAACGCACTGCTTGTTGAATTTTTTTACTGGTTTTTACTTCAAATGGTACGGTTTCTACATCGCCATCTTGCACATCAAGTTTATGAATAGTACCGCCAGCCCAAAATACCAGTTGGTTATTATCTGGTGTCCATGCAATGGTTGGATACACACCATGAATAGCCCAAGTCTCTTGCATATCACGTTCAAGCTTGTCATATAGCTTAGTATGCTTACCGCTGGTTAAGTCATATAGGTAGAGGCTAGTTTGAAAATCATCTCGTTTAATATACGCAAGCTTCTTACCGTCTGGCGACGGGGTTGGTCTAATCGCGCCGCCCATACCATCAATAATCGTTTCTATCTCACCCGTTTCGCGATCGTAACGCTTGATTTTATAAATGCCAGCAACCGAATCTTTTGAATAATGAAAGGTTTTACCCGGCGTCGCATCATGTGAAAAATAAACATATCGGCCATCAGGTGAAAACATCGGCTCACCTAAATCTTTTTGATCATTCTCACGTTTAGTGAGTTGTACACCTTTGCCACCCGCTTTATGATAAAGCCATACTTCACCTGCGCCTAATGAACGGCTCGCTGTAAAATGCTTACGAGCAACAATATAGTCGCCGTCGGGACTCCATGCGGGACTGTTCAATAAGCGAAACGTTTCATCGGTTACCGCGGTTTGATTCTCACCGTTTAAATCCATCAACCAGATATTATCGCCGCCACCTTGATCAGAGGTAAACGCAATATGTTTACCATCAGGACTAAAACGCGGTTGCATTTGCCATGCGATATCAGAGGTCAGTTGAGTGGCAGTGCCACCAGCCATCGGCATAGTGTAAATATCGCCCAGCAAATCAAACACAATGGTTTTGCCATCAGGACTGACATCGATATTCATCCAAGTGCCTTGAGAGACACTAATATTAGCATCAACAAATTGCCCTTGTGGCGCATCCACTTGCCATTTTTTGTCATCATTATCTTGTGCCTGAGCCTGACCATATAGCGCCAGTGACACAGCTACAGCCATTGCTGTATGAAGCATTTTTTTCATCGCCTTCTCGCTTATTTTTATTGCGGTTTTTCATCTTATAAACATGATTGCAACAAAAACGGCAGCAAGTTACCAGCGATATCTGATAAAGCGTCGTTATTTGGCGGTTAATGCCATTTTATTGGATCAAACTGATAATAGCCGACCAATAAACTGTATATTTCAGGATCATAATGGCGCAGCTCACTGGGCTTTTCGAGAAAAGTTTCGGTGATCACGGCAAAAAATTCGGCTTCATTTGTTGCACCATAACTATGAATAACATGCGGCATATTATACGCAACATGCGTTTTTAACTGATTATAAGCGCGGCTAAAAACACGCCCCCACTGTTTATAATCTACTTCTTTAGCTAATATAGGCGTGCCTGTGGTTTTACCTGTTTCTTGATCGAGTTGGTGAGCAAATTCATGAAACACTAAATTATGTCCGTCACTGGGTAAGCGGTTCCCTTCAAGCACATCGTGCCAGCTCAGCACTAAAGTCCCTCCAGGCCATGACTCGCCTTGACGAACAGTATTATGATAGCTTACTAATCCGGCACTATCACGAGATGTCTGCGGCGCGTAATAAGCACTTGGGTACAGCAAAATTTCTTTCACATTTTGATAAAGTGGCCATGGTTTATTAAGCACCAACACACACGCATCCGCAGCAATTATTAACTTCATACTCTCGTTAAGAATTAAACCATCACAACCAATAAAGCGTTTTTCATTTAGAAACCAGACAATATGACGCTCTAATTTTTCCCGATCAGCATCCGTCATTTTTTGATAGATAGGCATATACCGTAACAATAATGTTTTTTGCTTTTCATCTAAACGATAATCTTGATACTTTTTTTGCCACAAGCGGTTTTGAATAACCGGCCAACGCCAATAAACAACTACAAACGCAATCAGCGCAAATATTAATAATCCATTTACCATTAAAAGGTCCTATCAACAGGTGTAGCTTATTAATATGTCCTGTGAGGATAAAATTCAATCATCTAGTCTAGCAACAGCTAAAAAAACCGCCCATAACTATGTTATAGGCGGTCAGCTATATTATTTCGTAAAATCAATTATATTAACGATATAAACGGTCCCAAGCACAAGTACGGTAGCCATTACGTTCAAAGTAAAAGTTATTACAATTGTCATCGTAGTTGCTATTGCCGACATCAATACGATGACCACTAATATATTGATTATGTAATGACACCTGCTGGCCGTTATACAACAAAGTAAAATGCACGTGAGGACCTGATGATTGTCCCCCTTCACATAGTGCTTGGTAATAATTGTTCGCATAACGACCGAGCCATGCACCTGGCTGCACAAAATCACCGCTACTATACTGCAGATTAGACATATGATAATAGTTGGTTGAATAACCACTCGAATGCGTTACGCGGATATTACATGACGAAAAACGTGTGATAGTACCACCATGCGCCGCTTGAACATATGGTGTATTTGCGCCCCAACCACCAGAGCCATTATTAAAATCAAGCGATGAATATGGATAACCAGAGCCAGTATTAGAGTGAGCCCCACCGCTGTACCAATAATAACCTGATGACCATGGTAAGTTCATTGAAAAACTAGCCGCAGCAAACTGCTGATTGCTACTTTGTAGTGCACTTTTAGAGGATCTTTGTAACTGAGCGCGACTATCAGGGAATAGACGCTCAAACGTCGCTAAAAAGCCGGTCAGATCGCTCTTAGCGAAATTAACATTATCTTTGCTTAATGCTTGTTTTTTAAGAACACTGACCAATGCTACTGTCGCTGCAGTACTGCTGTTGGTATTGACTCTATTCGTGATTTCCTCGCCCGCATACTTTGATGTTTCCGGGGTGGCTTGGCTATCTTGCCACTGTTTATATGCATAAAAACGTTGACTTAACATCATTACCACATCTTCTAGCTGGGCATCAAAACCGTGTTCGTCCGATAAACCTGCAAAAGCATTATTAAGATCTGCGTCAGGATCAGAAAGTAAGCCACTTTGCAGCTCAATCAAGGCTAAGATAACTTTAGCGTTGATACTTGTATAACCTGCCCAGTGCAAAACACGCTCTTTTTTATCTTCCAGTACTGGCGCATGCAGAGCAAAGAAATTATCCCAATCTTCACGCAACAAGTCATTATTGAACACAAACTGAGTATCGTCCACAGCCACCAAGGAGGTTAACTTAAGTGACTCAATGGACTGTGCAGTAAAGTTAAAATCATTCTGCTTATGGCCTTGTGCAAACACCGCTGGCGACACACCTAAAACACCTGCTAATGCTACATATATCATCTTACTTTTCATCTTTTGTTCCTTCTGTTCACATCAAAAGACCCCAAAACGGGAACAAAAGGTATAGCATCAAACCCAATTAAATGTTAATAAAATGTTTTAATATATGTATTAGTATATATTATGTACCCGAAAAGCAATGGCCTGTAGCGTGTTTTCCTAAATACTCTACTATAACTTTTAGAGTGTTATAACTTCGACTCGATTTCGCCCATTACTTTTTGCTTGATAAAGCGCTTGATCAGCTTGCGCCAGTAACCTGTCATAGTCATTAACTGCCAATGAATCAGCGACTCCAAAACTAACCGTTACCGATAACCCGCTAGCGATGTTTGAAAAATCGTAGTTTGCAATTTGCACACGTAATTCTTCACATAATTGAGCGGCTTGTTGCGCGGTTTTATGAGGGAATAGTAATGTAAATTCTTCACCTCCCCAGCGAGCAACTTGACTATCATCACTCTCATTGAGCTCTCCTAGCATATGAGCAACCACACAAATTACACGGTCGCCAACAATATGTGACCACCCATCATTAATTCGCTTAAAATGATCAATATCCATAATCGCAATAGCGAGAGGTGAACCATGCTGTTTAAAATCAGCAAAATTGTCCGCAAGCCAACAGTCAAAGGCACGACGGTTTGGTAAATCAGTTAGTTGATCATGGGTTGCTTGATGAGCAAAGGCATCTGTTTGTTGTTGCAGATCATTAGTTTGTTGCTCAACCCGCTTAATCAGCTCTATCTCTATTTTTTTATAATGATAAAGCCGGTATCTATAAAGCCCGTAGACTAATGCTAATAAACCGATAAAAACCATTATTTTAAAAGTAGTTTTTTGCCAAAAATATGACTGAATCACAAACGTTAAGGTTTTATCATTATTTTGCCATTGCCCATTAGGGTAGCCCGAACGTACCTTAAAAGTATACTTTCCCGGTGGTAAATTAGTGTATTCCGTAATGGTTAATTGATTACGATTAACCCACACATTATTATAACCAGTCAATTGGGTCTGGTAATTCAACCGATGAGGCATAATAAAACTTAGGCCAGCATAATGAAAAGAGAGCCGCGAAACACCAAGCGGTAAAATAATTTCTTCATCTTGCTGCACCAAGGGGGTCATTTTGCCATCTACATACATTGCCTCAATAATTGTCGGTAATGTTTTCTTTGTAGCTTGCTTTAATCGTTCAGGGACGATAGTACTTGCCCCTTGCGCTGTAGCAATCCAAATACTGCCATCTTTGTGCAGCACTGCAGAAGGATTAGACCCGCCATTAGCCTGAGCGCTTAGCATGCCATCTCCTTCATCATATAGCTGATACTGGATTGGCAACGCATTATTTTGTGCTAACTGCGCTAGCCGCTGTTTGACCTGTTTTTGATTTACTTGGATCACACCGCGATTACTAGATAACCAAAACGAATCTCCCTGTGCCACAACTTGAAACAACTTATCAACTGGCAAGCCTTGTTCACGCCCAAGAATACTCATTTCTCCAGTTGGGATATGACACCGGACAAGACCACGGTCTGTCGCCATCCAAATATATTCAGATTCAGCATAAAAACCAAAAGCATATTCAGCATCAAAATGGGCAGGAAACACTTTAGCCGTAAATTTTTCTAAATTTGGGCTAAAAGATGCTACTCCAACGCCGGTTCCAATCCATACATTGCCATAATTGTCTTCACTAAGGGCTATAATAAAATCACCAGGTAAACCATCTGTACTTGAAAACTGCTTCAGAGAGCCATCCACGTCTATTCGTGTCAAACCTGCTGCAGTTCCCACCCATAAGCGCCCTGCACTATCAAATAACAACGCCCTAACTTCATTACTGGCTAAGCCATTTTGACGATCCAGAACAGGATAAACTTTACCATTGATAATCCGCATCAAACCTGAAGTATAGGTCCCGAGCCAAATTTGACCTTGCGCATCTTCGGCTAAACTTAAAACCGATAACGGATCATTCCCATAAGCAGGAGGGAATGTGTTTACTTTATTATCTTCAATGCGATTTAAACCAAGGCTGCTGCCTACCCATAAGCTACCATCAGAATGCGACAACACGGTACGGACATAATCACCTGTCAACCCTCGTTTTGTGGTCCAAGTCGAAAAAGCGGCTTCACGCAATCGGTATAAACCGCCATTTGTGCCAACCCAAATACTATTTTCACGATCTTGTAATAACGATAAAATCCGATTTGCAGGTAAACCAGCGTCAGCATCAAGTTGTTCAAGTCCTAACGGGCTTAATCGAAACACCCCTTTATTGATCGTACCAAACCAAAGATCATCATGGTCATCTTGTAAAATACTTGAGATAGCCTCATTTTCAAGTTGAGCATGAATACTGATAAAACGGTTGTTTACCTGTTTCCATGCACCTTGTTCACTGCCGACTATGAGCTCACCTTGGCGGGTCAAATACAAGGTGTATATTGGGCTTTGTGGTAAACCGGAATCGGGAGTGATTAAACGCGCTGTTTTATTATTAATTTGATACAAGCCATTGCTGGTTGCAACCCAGATAATACCTGCATTGTCTTCTATTAGACGATAAGCACTGAGGTTTTCTAAAATCGCCGTGTCCGGCGCACTATCAAACTCTCGATATACAACACCTTGGCCCTCAAGGGCTAACCAAGTTTCATCTGAAGGCGTTTTTAATACGTGATTTACCATCGCAGTCGCATTTGGCTTGGCATGCCATTGCCCTTGATATAAATGACTGATCCCCCCTCGAGCGCCCACTATGTATAGACCGCCATCAGCTTGTGGGGCTAAACTACGTAAACCAGAATCTGGTAAACCAGTTATTTCCGTACGTGTAAACAGTTTAAACTCTCGGCCATTAAATCGGGCTAATCCTTCCCAAGTGGCAATCCACACGTAACCATCATTTGTTTGTACCACGCTATTGATACTATTATGAGGCAAACCAGAACGGGTATTCCAGGTTTCAGCAAAGTAGTCATTAAGAGGTAAGCGGGTTTGCTCAGCAGCAAAGCAACTAAAAACAACAAAAAAGAAAAAGCAAAGACCTAAACGAATCATTATACTAAACGCCTTCGTAATTATGGCGAGCTAACAACTTAGCATGAACGCAAATTAAATAGATAATGATTTTCCAGTAGTTAACTATCATTATGTTTTCTTGTATATGAATTATACTAACATAGTCTGAGTTTTATTTTCATTAACTAAATAACACAATTCGTTTACGGCCACGCTAAGCACACAGAGCGTCTATACTCTGCTGCAGCTGTTCAATAAACTTCGCTACATGTAAACCATCCATCAATGCATGGTGCACATCTATTGAGATAGGCATTGTCCCCTTTTGTGCATCAAACTGTCCAAACACTAATTTAGGAATGCCGAAATGATTACCTTGTGTATGTGCATGAGAGAAGCTTGTAAAGTTCAACCACGGTAAAACCGAAATATGGATCAAATCAGTCTGACCTTCGGTTTGCGCAAAAGCAGTTGAGAATAATGGCTGTTGCTTTGCCGCTAAGCTAACTCTGTTTGCATGTATTTGAAAGTCGTTCAACGTAGCTTGTTGTGAAAAGTAGCTAAACCTAAAGGTATCATCATCAGCAAGCTCTACAACACTGGCACGTTGAGCAGCTAGTTGCCAAGGTACACCGTCAATGATCCTCAGTAACATTGGTTGATAAGTATTACTTGCCTGCAATGTCGCATAGATATAGGCATGAAAAAAAGAGCATTGCTGTGATTTACAATGCTGATACAACGCCCCCATATCTAATTGTACACATACATTAAAGTAGGGTTGCGTAAACTCTTTAAACAGTGAGAAATGTTGTTCGCGTGGCCATGTGGCTAAATCGATGGGCGTCATATCTTTAAAAACTATACAGGTCAGGATGACCGTATCGTGAGGGATTTACTGAATAATGTAAAGGCGTGCAATTGCACGCCTATAACGCGTTTATTATAAACCGTTTTTGATGATCTCTTGTGCGAGTTCGTCTGCGATCAAATGCGTTGATTTTTGCTCTTTCTCACTTCGCGAAAAAATTTCAGTTAAGGTTTTGAAGATCCCCTCAACATGTTTATTTGATGCCTCAGCACTGTAACCTTCTGGCGCTGTTTCATAATAAACATTAATAATACCACCTGCGTTAATCACATAATCTGGTGCGTATAAAATACCTTTTTCACGAATGATCTCACCGTGACGAGACTCGGCTAATTGGTTATTTGCACAACCAGCAATAATTGTCGCTTTAATGCGTGGAATAGTCGCATCATTTACTGTTGCACCAAGTGCACACGGTGCATATACATCGACATCAAGGTCGTATATTTCATCAATGCCTACAGCAGTCGCTGCAAAATCATTCACGACTCGATCAATTGCCACTTGGTTGATATCAGTTACAAACAAGGTCGCACCCGCGTCATGCAAATGTTTACACAAGCCATAAGCAACAGCGCCTAAGCCTTGTACTGCCACTTTAATGCCACTCAAGTCTTGGTGACCACGTTGATGTTGTAACGCCGCTTTAATTCCTAAAAATGTGCCATACGCTGTAAATGGTGATGGGTTACCACTTTTACCTTCAAGGCCTAATACATAGTTAGTTTCTTTATTCATGATAGCCACATCATCACAGGTGATGTTTACATCTTCAGCGGAATAGTAACTACCATTTAAGCGCTCTAATTGGCGACCAAATGCACGGAATAATTGTTCAGACTTAATTTCTTTGGCATTTCCAATGATCACAGATTTACCACCACCAAATGGTAAACGTGCTACCGCATTTTTGTAGGTCATACCCTTTGATAAACGAAGCGCATCGACAACAGCGTCGTCATCACTTGCGTAATCCCACATTCTGCAACCACCAACAGCAGGACCTAAATTAGTATTATGAACGGCAATAATTGCACGAAGGCCTGATTCTTTATCTGAACAAAAAACCACTTGTTCGTGGTTATCAAAATCAACTCGATTGAACACAGCCACTTTATCTTACTCCGAAATTTGTAACCCGTGAGAGGGTATGCACGCTGAAATTGCCGAGACTCTACCACTTCATATTACAGCTTGCCACTATATGAGATGATAAAACCTATCAATATCAGGCGCCGTAATGAACAAGCTAAATTATCGCAATTTTAAACATTTTAAATTCAAAAATAGTCACTTTTTAGAATAGTTAATTAACTTAACTAAAAATATAGCATGATAACGTTTACGTGAACGTCAATTTAAATATTATTGTAAAGTTTAAATTACAATGCAATAAACAGCAACAAGAGAGTAATGATGGGTCTTTGCGGGAGGTTAGGTGGTTTACATCCAACTGGTCAGAGCTGATAAGCGGTATCTGAGAAAACTCAAATACCGCATAATAAAGCGAATACTTATTTTAATTTAGCGTCTAACTCTGCAATTTTAGCTTTCCAAATTGCTGGGCCTTGGGTATGCGCATTTGCGCCTTCACTATCCACTGCGACAGTGACTGGCATATCTTCTACTTCAAATTCATAGATAGCTTCCATACCTAAATCTTCAAATGCCACTACACGGGCTTTTTTGATTGCTTTAGATACTAAGTAAGCTGCTCCACCTACGGCCATCAAATACACAGATTTATTGTTTTTGATAGACTCAACTGTTGCAGGGCCACGTTCCGCTTTACCAATCATGCCAATAATGCCAGTTTTTTCTAGCATCATGTCAGTGAATTTATCCATCCGCGTTGCTGTTGTAGGACCCGCTGGGCCCACTGCTTCATCACGTACCGCGTCAACTGGGCCAACGTAGTAAATAAACTTATTATCAAAATCAACACCTGCAGGTAACCCTTCACCAGAATTGATCATATCTTGCAGACGTTTATGCGCTGCATCACGACCAGTTAATATAGTCCCTGACAGTAATACTGTTTCGCCCATTTTCCATTCATGCGTGTCTTCTTTAGTTAGCGTATTTAAGTCAACACGACGCGTGCCCTCACCCACTTCAAATGTGACTTCTGGCCAATCTTCAAGTTTTGGCGCTTTTAAGTTTGCAGGACCTGAACCATCTAATGTGAAATGTACATGGCGAGTCGCCGCACAATTAGGGATCATAACCACAGGTTTTGAGGCCGCATGAGTCGGTGCGGTTTTTATTTTCACATCAACCACTGTTGTTAAACCGCCAAGGCCTTGTGCGCCAATACCGAGCTTATTTGCGCGCTCAAATATTTCTAAACGAAGTTTCTCTTCGGTGGTTTCTGCGCCACGTTCCATAAGCTCATGGATATCAACTGGATCCATAAGTGATTCTTTTGCCATTACTGCGGCTTTTTCTGCCGTTCCGCCAATACCTATACCTAGCATGCCTGGTGGACACCAACCAGCGCCCATGGTCGGCAAGGTCTTTTCGACCCATTCAGCCACATCATCAGATGGATTAAGCATCACCATTTTACTTTTATTTTCAGAGCCGCCGCCTTTTGCTGCCACCATTACTTCAACATTGCCGCCTGCCACTAAATCAATGTGCACGACCGAAGGCGTATTATCTTTGGTGTTTTTACGGCTACCTGCAGGATCTGCAACAATAGATGCACGTAATGGATTATCTGGATTCAAATAAGCACGACGCGTCCCTTCGTCAACCATTTGCTGTACGGTTAAATCTGTTTTGTCCCACTTAACATCCATACCTACTTTCACAAAACAAGTAATAATACCTGTGTCTTGGCACAAAGGACGTTTGCCTTCTGCCGACATCCGCGAGTTAATTAAAATCTGCGCAATGGCATCTTTTGCCGCTTTACTTTGTTCTTTGTTATAGGCTTTTTCGAGCGCTTGAACAAAATCAAGTGGATGATAAAACGAAATATACTGCAATGCATCTTCAATGCTATCAATAAAGTCTTGCTGACGAATTGTACTCATAGGGGTTCCTTAAATTACCTTTACGTGAGAACACGTAAACTAGGCCAAACCAGTGACGGTGGTTTGTACAGCGCTTAGGCAACGTCACTAAACGCTGCCAAAAAATTATAACTTATGATACCCTCCTAGCCCGTTTCGAGCCAGTTCTTCAGGGTAAAAAAATAGATGATAAAGCAACAAAAAACCTGTATTCAATTAGACATTTCGCTCAACTGCCTAGAGGTTTTCGCCTATTTTGCCCATTTACCTTATGCCGTTCTGCTGGATTCAGCCAACAGCGACCATATAAATAGTCGTTACGATCTGATTGCTATTGCGCCAAAAATGCGCCTAGAAGTTAAAAATAACCACACGTTTATTGATGACAAGGCAACTGAACAAGATTGTTTTAGCATCATTAAAGCACAGCTAAATACTCTAGATAGCAGTAAAACTAAGCCTAACCTACCTTTTAGTGGCGGCTGGCTCGGGTATTTTGGTTACGACCTTGGCCGAGTCATTGAAAAACTTCCCAGCCAAGCTATCGATGATATCGATATGCCACAACTAGCTATTGGTCTCTATCTGGATGCACTTATCTATGATAAAAAGCTGCACAGTTGGTTTTATGTCGCACAGCCTGATGTTGATAGATCAGCAATGTATCTACAGGAGTTAGCTCACGCCTCTCCAATTACCTCGCCATTTGAAATCACCCGAGGCTGGTCATCAAATATGAGCCGCGCACAATACAGCGCTAAGTTTGCAAGAATTCAGGGATATTTAAAAAGTGGCGATTGTTATCAAATTAACTTAGCACAGCGTTTTACAGCGCAGTATCAAGGCTCACCGTGGCATGCTTATTGTACTTTGCGCGAAGCTAACAAAGCACCATTTTCAAGTTTTATTAATCATCCTGATGGCGCTATTTTATCTATTTCCCCTGAGCGCTTTATTGCCATTAATGATAATCAGGTTGAAACCAAGCCAATCAAAGGAACGCTGCCACGGTGTCTTGATAAAAAAGAAGATGCGTTACAAGCAACTCGATTACAAAATTCAGCGAAAGATCGCGCTGAGAATGTGATGATTGTTGATTTACTGCGCAACGACTTAGGTAAAGTTGCCAAACCTGGTACCGTGCAAGTCCCGTCACTCTTTGCGATTGAGAGTTTTCCTGCAGTACACCACTTAGTCAGTACCGTGACAGCGCAGTTAGCTGACGATAAAACTGCGGTTGATCAGTTGTATGCTGCTTTTCCGGGAGGGTCAATCACCGGTGCACCCAAAATTCGTGCGATGGAAATCATTGAAGAATTAGAACCGCATCGGCGCAGTATTTACTGTGGTTCAATCGGTTATTTAAGCGCTTGTGGCAATATGGATACCAGTATTACCATCCGAACTTTAGTGTGTCACAAACAGCATATTTATTGTTGGGCTGGCGGCGGCATTGTTGCTGATTCACAAGTGGATTTGGAATACCAAGAAACTTACGATAAAGTAAATAAAATCTTACCTTTATTGAAGTAACCTGTGTGAATAGCAAACAGCTTATGGCTCGTTTTCAGCTAACTGCGCCTGCCAATGAGTATATACAGCCAGCTGATAAGAGACATTTTAAACAACGTCCTCAACGAGCCAGTGCCGTTATGTTACCGCTGATTGATGTAGATAACAGCGCGCACATATTACTATGCAAACGCCCAATGTTCTTAAATCACCATCCTGGGGAAATTTGCTTACCAGGCGGTAAGCATGAGTTGAGCGATGCAAACTTACGCCATACTGCACTGCGTGAACTAAGTGAAGAGCTAAATATCGCCCCATCAAATGTCACTGTCATCGGTCAATTAGGCGATTACTCTACTCTTACCGGCTTTACGATTACACCGTTTGTTGGTGTATTAGCCCCAGATACACATTGGCATGCAGATCAAAATGAAGTGGCCGCCAGTTTTTTGCTGCCCGTCAGCGCACTCGCTGATGTAAACAATTGGCAACCCTTACCTTTTCATCGCTTTGGCAAAACTATTACTTTACAAGGTTTTTCAACTCCTTACGGACTACTTTGGGGAGCCACTGCTAGCATTATAAAAAACTTTACAAAACAGCTTGCCATACCAGTTTAAATCTCTATTGCAAAGGGTTACAAGGGTACAATTACGCGTTATTATGTGCGACCGTTCAAAGGCAGCAATCGTGCTGAGTAAAAGTAGAGTAAAGTTATTATGATCAGTGCATTCGATATGTTTAGTATTGGCATTGGCCCGTCATCATCACACACCGTCGGCCCAATGCGCGCATCGCGTTTATTTGTTAACGAACTACAACAACAAAACTTGTTAACCGATGTCACCAGCATTAAAGTTGAGCTATATGGCTCATTGGGACAAACAGGTATCGGCCATGGCTCAGGCAAAGCAGTTATCCTCGGACTTGCGGGTTATGATCCGGAAACCATTGATGCCGATTTAGTAGACGATATTCTCGCTAAAATTGAAAATGAACAAGTGATCCACTTAAATCAAGTGCATCAAGCAAAGTTTCCAAAACAAGGAGCGATTGTATTCCACCGTCGTAAAACTTTGCCAAAACACTCAAATGCAATGGAGATCATTGCTTTTAAAGGCGACGAAAAACTCCATAGTAAAGTTTACTATTCAATTGGCGGCGGTTTTATTGTTACCGATGAAGAATTTGAAAACGAAAAACAAGCTGCGCTCACTGTCCGTGAAGAAAACCCAGCCCCCTTTCCATTTGGCAGTGCCAAAGAATTATTAGAAATGTGTAAGGAGTCAGGTTATAGCGTATCAAGCTTGATGATGAAAAATGAAAAAACCTTACGCACAGAAGATGAAATAAAAGATGAACTATTCAATATTTGGCAAGTAATGAAAGCCTGTATTGAACGCGGTATGCGCACCGAAGGAATTTTACCTGGTGGTTTGAAAGTAAAACGTCGCGCCCCTAGCCTGTACTTAAAGCTCAATATTGAAGTCAGCAATGACCCCCTTCGCGCAATGGACTGGGTGGATTTATTTGCCCTTGCTGTTAATGAAGAAAACGCTGCAGGTGGCCGTGTAGTTACAGCACCAACTAATGGCGCAGCAGGTATTTTACCTGCGGTATTAATGTACTACCACACATTCATTAAAGAAATAGACCGCGATATTGCAACTCGTTATTTATTAACTGCCGCCGCAATTGGCATCTTATATAAAAAGAATGCCTCAATTTCAGGTGCTGAAGTTGGTTGCCAAGGCGAAGTTGGCGTCGCATGTTCAATGGCTGCTGGTGCACTGACTGAAATTGTCGGTGGCAGTGTATTACAAGTAGAAAATGCCGCGGAAATTGGCATGGAGCATAACTTAGGGTTAACCTGCGACCCTGTCGGTGGATTAGTACAAGTGCCGTGCATTGAACGTAATGCTATGGGAGCTATTAAAGCAATAAATGCATCGCGTTTGGCTATTCGTGGCAGTGGCGAGCAAAAAGTATCATTGGATAAAGTTATTAAAACCATGCTTGATACTGGTAACGATATGAAAACTAAATATAAAGAAACCGCTCGCGGTGGCTTAGCGGTAAATATAATTGAGTGTTAGGTTTATAGTCATTAAAAAAGCCGCAATATGCGGCTTTTTTGTTTTCAACAGATTAAAGTCACTTAACCGGTAATTCTATATCTTCAAACAGCTTATCTACGTCATCTTGATTACGTAGTAAACTCGCTCGCTCAACCCGCTCTTTGGTCAGATGTGGTGCAAAACGCTCTATAAAGTCATACATATACGTACGTAAAAAGCTGCCTTTTCTAAAGCCAATTTTAGTGGTGCTGGCTTCAAATAAATGGCTGGCATCAATACACACTAAATCGGTATCTGCAATTTGATCAATCGCCATTGATGCTACAACACCCACACCTAAACCTAAGCGTACATAGGTTTTAATCACATCGGCGTCAGTTGCAGTAAATACAATGTGTGGTTCAAGTCCCTGCGCATTAAATGCTTTATCAAGTTCTGAACGGCCAGTAAAACCAAATACATAAGTAATAAGTGGATACTGGGCAATATCGGCAACGGTTAGCGACTCTGCTTTTTTAGCTAGTGGATGGTCTTTTGCCACCACAATACTGCGATTCCAGTGATAGCAAGGTAACATCACTAAATCAGAATATAAATGTAGTGCTTCAGTGGCAATTGCAAAATCAGCATCGCCACGAGCAGCAGCATCAGAAATTTGCTGCGGCGTACCTTGGTGCATGTGCAATGACACCGCAGGGTACTTTTTCATAAATCCTTGGATCACACTTGGCAGTGCATACCGTGCTTGGGTATGTGTGGTGGCAATATTCAACTTACCTTGATCAGGTAGTGTATGCTCATTTGCAACCGCTTTAATACCCTCTACTTTAGAAAGGATTTCACGGGAAATATTAATTATTTCAGTGCCCGCGCTGGTAACATGGGTTAAGTGTTTTCCACTTCGCCCAAAAATCTGCACGCCCAACTCATCTTCCAACATACGTACTTGCTTAGAAATACCTGGCTGTGAGGTAAACAAACTTTCAGCGGTTGCTGAAACATTAAGTTTATGATTTTGGACTTCGACGATGTATCTGAGTTGTTGTAATTTCATGGCTGCATTTTTTAGTGTAGTTATACTGCTTATTTATAAATGCTACATCGCGTCAAGCCAAGTTTTTTCTGATTAACAATAGAAAAAGGCTGTCTGGAATCGTATTTATAAGGTTATCTGCTTAGGCTAGCATAATCCCTCGCCTTGAGGTAGCCATCTTTTAAGCTGATGCTCAAAATGAAAAAATATCATACGCAGATAGTAATAAATGATGAGAAAGTGAATTCTTTTTTACATAAGCCGCGCAAAACTATCCTGTTAGCATATATTTAATGTAAGATTAAAATTATTAGTTTGTGAAATTTGAGACCTAAACCATGATCGTTTCTATTATTATTATGTTGATTGTTGCACTGATTGTCATTGCCCTCTGGGTCAGTGCGGTACAACAGCATAAAGAGAAACAAGAAACAGAACGCCGCAAAGACTTAACCAAACAAAAAAAAATCATTGAAGAATCAGAAGACGTTCTATTAAATAGCGCAAACATCCCTATGTCAGAACATATTTTACGTATTCTACAACGGCGTATTCATGATGCTTTAGTCGCTATGGTGCAGCTATCACCCAATTCGAAAGAGTTAAAGAATCGCTTAAAGGAAGCAAAAGAACGTTTAGGAGACTCAATCGACACCACTAACTTAGAAAATTTAGTGTTACCCGATAACGACAAGCAATTAATAGCACTAATCCAAGGTATTAAGAAAGTACGCGCAGTACTTCGTTCAGAGCATGGCAAAGGGAAAGTAGACAGCCAAATTTTTATTGCTGAAGACAAGCGCTTAGAAAAACTCCAATTACGAATTAATATTGAAAGCCAGATTAAACGAGGTATCTCCGCACGCTCTGCGAATATGGTCGGTTCTGCACGCCAATACTTTGAAAAAGCCTACGCTACTGTATCTGCAGTCGCTTATAGCGATGACTATATAACCACTAAACGCCAAGAGCTCGAAGGTTATTTAGAAGCAATAAGCACAGAGCTTAAAGCATCTAATGCAACAGCACTGAAGAAAAAAGCAGAGCAAGAACAAGACGATTTAGACGTACTTTTTGCACCAAAGAAAAAGTGGTAAACCACTTTTTCTTTGTATTAACTTAGGGTCTGTTGACCTTTGCGGATTAATATTTGTTCAAACTAGGGGCAATTTAATCGCGGCGCGAGGTTTGTAACCTAGTGGGCTAAGTAAAAACCGAGCAAAGCTTCCGCGTCCTGCTCACGCC
>NZ_JACJFL010000028.1:0-59535 GCF_014164575.1 Pseudoalteromonas sp. SG41-1 | reverse complement strand
CAGCTAAAAGCAGAAACAAGCTTTAATAAAGGCATGCCCGCAAAACAGAAAAAAGCTATGCGCAGTACAGATTACCTTGAAAAGGTATTGAAATCATAGACTTTTTTCATGCTCTTGCCCTGGGTTTTTTCTAAGATTAATACCATTCACTATTTCATTGTTATGGCTTAGTTATACCAATTCGAATAACAAAGGATGTACCAATGAAACTCAATAACTACTTACTTACATTTTGCTGTGCTATTGGCAGCGCTCATCTTCATGCTGACGAATTTGCTAACGCTGGTGGCCATGCAACAACGAAACCGATAGAGCCGATTATGGCCACTATTCCTGCTGGCAGTTTTGCTATGGGATCTACCAAAAAAGAAAGTACCCAGCCTGTTACTAACGTCAATGTTAAAGAATTTAGTCTGGGTAAATATGAAGTCACCGTAAGTGAATTTCGTCGTTTTATTGCGGCAACAAATTATGCTGCACCAAAAGAATGCCGACATGAAATGAACGGGTGGTTCTTACAGTATTCAAAAGGCAACTGGGAAACTAATGCCTTAAATACCAGCGAATTTCAGCCCGTTGTTTGTATCAATTGGCAAGCGGCACAGGCTTATACAAAATGGTTAGCGAAGGAGACCGGTAAGCCTTATCGATTACCAACCGAGGCTGAGTGGGAATATGCCGCTAGAGCTGGCACTAAAACCGATTATTATTTTGGTGACGATCCTGATAATACACAAGTGTGTAACTATGCCAATGTTGGCGATTTATACGGTGAAAGTATCTTGCAGCGCGACAGTCATACTAGCTATTACAACTGGAGTGGCGATATTGCCCATTGTAATGATCACTCAGCTTACGCCAGCATTGTTGGTATGTATGAGCCTAATGCTTTTGGTTTGTTTGATGTATTAAGTAATGTACAAGAATTCTTAGCTGATTGTTATGTGCGAGGCTACAAGCATATCGCTAATGATGGTTCAGCTTACGTAAGTGACGAGTGTGAGCTGCGTGCTGCTCGAGGTGGTAGTTGGCATTGGAGTCATAGTCCGCTATTTAGTCGAGGCGCTATTCCAGAAGATTTTGCTGGCGGCGTTGATGGCTTTAGACTCGCACTTGATGGAGCCGCACCCAAACTAGCTAAAAGCAGTCAAAAATTTCAACGTGAGTTAATTTTTGCTCAACAACAAGAGCAAAAGCGCCGAGATAATCAGCCTGCTATTCCAGCCCAAGTGACTAATGTTGTATTAACGCAAACAGACGATTCGGTAACGCTAACGTGGGATAAAAGTGAGGACAGTGATGTCGATAGCTATCGTGTTTATCGCAATTTACTTTCTGGTGGTATGTTTAAGTTACTTGCAAGCAACCTGACTCAAACAACGTTTACAGATAAAAATATTGGGCAACATAAATATGACTATACCGTGGTGGCTGTTAAACAGCATCTGCAAAGTCACTACAGTAAGCCGATAACCATTGAACCAGGTTGGATAAGTGTTCCCGGTAAAGTAGAAGCTGAATGGGCAGTCGAATTTAGTGATAGTGTAATTTCTTTTAGCTCTGATGGTGAGCGCTTTGGTAGCGTCTTAACGGGGCCAGATGCTATAGGTAAAAACGCTGTTATTACTTATCAGCTTAATGTCGCCAAAGCAGGGTTTTACCAACTTGAATATCGTGTTGCAGCCGAACGAGATACCAAAGGATTTGACGTCTATAGTAATGAAAAAAAATTGGCTGAAAACCCAGTACTTAAAACCGGCGGTTACGATAAATGGCAAATTCAGCAAGGCTCTCTGGTTAAGTTGAAACAAGGTAAGAATACACTAACCCTAAAATCTCGCGACAATAATTGGAAACTGAATTGGTTATCCTTGAAAGCGAGTTAATACCTAGTTAGAAAAAGCAAAAACTACTTGGGTAGCTTTTTAGCGTGGCTCTTGAAATATGCTTGCTACCCTTACTAGCTCGATAAAAAAGAGCAAAAAAATTTTTAAATAGCGTTTTTAAAGATTAAGCGTAAGTAATTTATCTTTATTATAACGTCGCCAATTCTCACCCGCATGCTCAGTAATATATTGAGAATAGAAGTCGTAATTTTCAGAGTCATTGTTATCACTACATAATAACAACGCAACATCCAAACTCAGGTTTCTGTCACCAGAAAGTTGCGCTTGTTCAAAGGTGCGTTTTGCTAAGCGATTAAAGTCCTTTGTTTGTTTACTGGCTTGGGCAAATAAAGTTTTTAGATAAGAGTTTTGTGGACTATCAATAGATGTAGTCGTTACAGATAAATTATCAATCAATGCCTTGGCTTCCGCCAAGCGATTTTCATCAAGGTAATATTGTAGCAAACTCTTGCGGCTACTTTGCGCAACCCAGTGGTCAGGCGTTAATTTGGTAAAGTCGAGTACTTGTTTAAAATGAGGTTCTTTGTCTGCTGGCGTTTGGGCAAAAATAGCATAATGAAAGGGGATTTTAGCAAAGTGATATGGTGGCAAGTTATACGCTTTCATTTTACGTTCAGCTTGTTGTAAATAAAGGTATTGGTCTGTTGCTTGCTTATTTTTATAAGCTAAAACTGAAAGGTAAGTGAGAGCATCTAATTCACGCAGTATATCGTTAACCTGCAGTGATAATTGCGCGGATTTGAGCAAACTTGCTTTCACCGCATTGTAGTTTTTATTTTGGTGATCTAACCAAGATTGAGCAAACCAGGCATCTGCTAGGCGCTTAGCATCATTAATCTTTTTGAATTGAGAAATTGCGCTGGCGAGTTTTTCTGAACTGAGCTCAAACAATTCTTTTCTTGTTAAAATTTCACTTTGTAGTAATAGGGCGTTACCTAATTGTTGTGTGTTTTGTGCTTCAATAGCAAAATTAGCAAGTTTATCAGCCATTACCATGGCTTTTTCAAACTCTTCCATTTGAATATAAAGCATCGCCAACTTGCCTAAGTTAATAAAGTCGTTAGGTTTGCTTTTATGGGCGATAGATAACTTAGCCAGTCTGATTTCAAGTGACTGTGGTGACATTAATAAGTCATAAATGTAATCTTGTGATAAGTGCTGTTTTAGCTTGCTTATCACTGCTTGATTGGAAGAACCTGTTAATTGTCCGCGCCAGTCCGTAATAGGACCTTTCAAGATAAAATCTAGATAGGTGAGTGAATTATAGGTACGTACGTTGGCGGTTAGTATCAGTGGATGCTTATCAGCAAGCTTTGGATATTCACTCTCAATCGATGTTTCAAAGTGCAAAGGGCTTAGTTGGGGTAGTTCTGTAAAATCAAAAAATTCATCATCAGCGAGCTTTATAGTGTTGTTACTAAGGCTTTGAGTAAAAGGTATATAAGCAATGCTAATTGCAGCAGGTGCGGCGACTTTATCAGAACTATGTGGGAATAGGATTAAGATTGCTGTGGCGAAAACAACCAGTAAACTTGTGAGCAAAGCATAAAATCCCATAGGCTTTTTTTCTGCCGGGCCAACTTTATATATATCGCTTGAGTTTATGTCAGACGTTGCGTTAGCACCGATTTTTTGTGTCAATGGCATAGTTGCTATTGGCTTAGCTTTAATTGTAGTAGTCGTAATGTTTACAGATCGAGGCTCAGTTATTACTGCTGTTTGTATTTGGCTTGTATTCAATTGCCATTGATAACCTCGCTTAGGGAAAGTTTTAATCGCGCTATTACCAAAAACAGCTCTTAGATGGCTAATATTTTGAAATACAGCCTGTTCAGACACCACTTTATCGTGCCAAACCTTAGTTAAAATAGCATCTTTACTAAAAACTTGTGTGGAATCAGAAAGCAGTAACGCCAATAGCTTAGCTTCATTAGGACGAATATCAATATCGTCGCCATTTTTGCTGAGTATTAAGTTGTTACTGTCGAATTCAAAATCTAAAAAAGTATATCGCATTATTTAAAGTATTTAGTTTGCTGCTACTATAATCCAACATCATCTTAACCGACCTAATGTTTAAAGGGGAGTATTTATCAATAGCGTGATGACAAGATTAACAGTTACATCATCATCAGCCTCAACTTATCTATGTATTCAAATAAAAGCCTTACCCATTTTGAATAAGTGCATGATTTCGACATGTTGAATTCAGAAATGAAAAAAACGTTCCTACATTTATCAACCAAATAGTAAGGTCAGATATCAGCTACACAACCTTAGCAGAAAGACCTGTCTATCTGCTAAGGAAGTTATATTTACTAATACTTAACAAGTAGCAGAAATAAATTGAGTATCTCTCTATTTATAAGCGAGTTACGCTAAATCCCTGATCTTGAAATTGCTTTAACAAACCGTGTTGTTCTGGCAAATGCAGGGCGCCTACGGCGATAAATAGTTTTTCTTTACCGATGCGAGGCGTGAGCTCTCTAACCCAATTATTGTTACGTTCAATCAGCATTACTTGTTCGCTGATCTCACCGTAGTTGCTGTCGTCAAAGCTTTCATTGTAATACTTAGTTAAGGTCGCCATATCACCATTTTTCCATGCATTAACTAAGCTAATAAAGTAGGTTTCAACGTCGGCAAGCTGTTCAAACGTTTCTTCAATCATTTCGTTACTTAACAACGATAGATTATTAAACATCTCCATTTGATATTCGAGAGTTTCTAATTCGCCAACTGGTATATTGTTGGTTTTTGTATAGGCAAGTACTTGCTTATCAATGCCATATTGATCGGAAAAACCAATATTTTGAAATTCGATTTGCAACATAGTAACCATTACGGCCCATGGCGCCATATTGTTAAACATCGCAATATCAATTGATTTGTTGCTGAAGTATTGGTCAAGCTTCTTATAGTTTTGTTCCGAAAGCTCAGTTTGCAGTGTTTTGCCATTTTTTAGCATCATAAAAGGCATTGAGCGGCGCTGCATTTCCATCGGGCTAATTGCACTAACATTGACTTCAACAATTACTTTATCACTGGCATCAAGCGCGTCGGTTACTTTTTTAGGTAGTCCTTTCATGGTGGCATCACCGACATGCACAGTGCCAAACAAATATGATTTAACACCATTTTTTTCTAATTGCCACAACCCAGGTTCACTGTGGCTAGCAAAACTAATACACAGTAAAAGGGATAAAATAAAGTAACTGCTAATACGCTGAGTGAGGTTCATAATTGTCCTTATTGGTTGGGTATATATCCATATTAAACCAATACGCTTAATTGGGTAACGTTAAAATTAATGCTAAGCGAGAGTTTGGCTTGTTTTTTGCGCTGATGGTAAAGTTATTGAGATTACATAAACTGTTCACTATCGCTAGTCCCAAGCCGTGGCGTTGGTTATTCGTTCGTGAGCTATCAAGCTGGTAAAGGGGGGCAAAAATAGCCTCTAGTTGTTGTTCACTTAAAGGCTTAGCTAAAGCGTTACATAGCGTGATTTTGGTGTGATATTCAGTTTGTTCGACCTGTAAGTTGATAGGTTGGGTGCTAAGCCCATAAAACAATGCGTTATCGAGCAAGTTAGATAAAATGGTATGCAGGCAAAATCGATCCGCGGTGATCATCAGCTCAGTTGCAACATTTAGCAGTAAGCGCTGCTTAATATCGGCATGTTTAAACTGCAGTTCATTGCTTAATTGCGTAATAAAGTCACTTAAATTAACGCTTTCTAAATTGAGCTCTACAGCGCTACTACCAGCGCGCTGTAATAGCAGCAAGTTATTGACGATGGTTTTCATACGCTGAGATATAGCCAATATATCGCTGGTATATGTGGCGCTAATACGCTCATCATCAGGGTAGCGCAGTGCCACTTCTGACAAGCTGATCAGCTCAGAAATTGGCGTTTTCAATTCATGGGCGATGTCGCTGGTTAGGCGTTTTTCATTTTGATAGAGCTGTTGATTGGTGGTAATAAATTTATTCAGCTCATTACGAATAGGTTCAATTTCCTCTACCTGAAAGTCACTTTTGATAGTTTGTGAGGCGCCAGTGATATCGAGTAATTTTATTTGTTCATTTAAGTTGTTAAGTGGAAAGAGGCCACGATTAACGATTCGAGTGACTAAATAACGTACTCCAAAAACTGCGATAATGCAGGTCAGAATAAAAACCACATCAATGATCAGCAATACTTTATTTAATGATGAAATAGGGGCTGCGATAGTTAAAACCATGGTCTTAAAATGACCGCTGCCGCGTGCTGCTTCGTCTTCTTGTTGGGCAATGAAGTGGCTGATCATGGCGCGACCCTCTTCACCGTTAGGCAAAGTGTAATCAATAATTTTAAATTCGTTAATGGGGATAGCGAAATTGGGTAAATCAATATTTTGATATAGTTGCAATGAATCTGATTTTTCAAACGTCTGTTGTTCGTGCCATAGCTGATAAAATTCGCTGGCATTAGCCTGCTCATATTCAGACATAAATTCGCCAGCAAAATCAAACTCTAGTTTGCCATTATGATCTTTCACTAAGGTTTTTAAATAATTAGATTTATTAGTTAACGATTGATGAAATTGGTTTTCAACCCAAGAATCAACGCTCAAATCGACAGTTAAAAAAATAGTAACCAGAATAATCGACAGTACGGCACTAATATTATTGACGAGTTTACGCTTGATAGAGTGACGTTTAGTTTTTGGCAACTCAGTTTTGAGAAGCGACATAACCAAATCCACGTTTATTCTTAATTGGTAGTTCGCCGCCTAGTAGTCGTACTTTTTTGCGGATCGCTGAAATATGTGCTTCTAGGGCATTTTTTGACAGCATATCAAATTGGCCGACCACGGCTTCGCTGATCATCTCAAGGCCTAACACCCGTTCTTTGGCACTAAATAAGCACTCAATGATTTTATATTCGTTGCGAGTAAGGTTTATGGGGTGCTGCTGATAATGCAGTGTTTTTAAGCTCAAATCTAACACGCATTCACCTACACAGAGTGTGTTTTGCTGGTTTTGTAATTGGCCTCGCCGAGACAACGCCAGTACTCTGGCATGTAATTCTTCAAACGAAAACGGTTTCGTTAGATAATCATCAGCACCTTTCATTAAGCCGTTTATTTTGTCTTGTGCTTCAGAGCGAGCTGATAGAATTAATACCCGAGCTTGACTCGAGCTGCTACGCAGTGCTTTGAGAATACTCATGCCATCAACACTTGGTAGCATTAAGTCGAGAATGATTAAATCATAGTCGCCACACAGTGCCATACTTAAACCTTGTGAACCATCACCGGTACCGTCCACGGTAAAACCGAGATTATTAAGGCCTACGTCTAGGCTGCGCCTAAGCGGTTCAGAATCTTCGATTACGAGTATTTTCATGATCTTAACTTAATTAAATAACACGGTTTGCCTTGCTGCTTTAGCAAGGCATCAGTGCGTTAATGATACCAACCATTTTGATAGGCTAAGTTACCTAAATTGGCATGTGCCAGTGCTTTTTTCACCAATTGTGGGTCGTTGCTGGTGGGCACTAATTTATCTTGTGTATATATATAAGTGGTTGCTGGTTTTTGTGGTTGTAAAATTACGACCTTATTACCTTGACCACTATTACCGGTTATGTAGGCAAAGTTTTTATCGTA
Source organism: Pseudoalteromonas sp. SG41-1 (assembly GCF_014164575.1). Lineage (NCBI taxonomy): Bacteria > Pseudomonadati > Pseudomonadota > Gammaproteobacteria > Alteromonadales > Pseudoalteromonadaceae > Pseudoalteromonas > Pseudoalteromonas sp. SG41-1. Next base: position 51,974 of record NZ_JACJFL010000028.1, on the reverse strand, counting down.
TTGCATCATTGCGCGTTGTTTGTTATCAGCGATTGGCTGCGCAAGATCGCGACCTATCATCGGATGTTCACCACTGGCTCCAATTAAGGATAATAATGTTGTCGGAATATCAAGTTGGCTGGCAAGCTGATGGTCACGCTTGGCATTGATACCCTTGCCAAAAATAACCGCAGGAATACGAAAGTGCTCAATCGGCACTAAACTTGCGCCCGATACGCGCGAATCATGATCGGCAATTACTATAAAGACGGTATCGTCCCAGTAACTTGATTGCTTTGCTTTTTCGATAAAGGTGCCTAATGCATAATCGGCATATTTTGCCGCATTATTGCGAGTTTGTTTTTGCTTATCGTATAAGGTGATTTTATTATCTGGAAACTCATAAGGGCTGTGATTAGAGCTGGAAAATACCAAGCTAAAAAAAGGTTTACCTTGTTGTTGTAACTTAGTCAGTTCAATATCCGCTTGGTTAAAGAGATCTTCATCAGAGGCGCCCCATGAACCATTAAAATCAATATTGGCAAAGTCATTACTATCTACAATCTGTTGAAAACCATTACCCAAAAAGAAGCTTTGCATATTATCAAAGTGGCTTTCACCACCGTAAATAAACTGGGTTTGGTAATCTTGTTTGCTTAAAAAGTCAGCAATGGTAAAAAAATCACGTTGCGATTTATCAAGCTTTACTACTGCGCGAGAAGGGGTGGGGGTAAATCCAGTAATAACCGCTTCTATACCACGAACTGAGCGTGTGCCTGTGGCGTATAAATTATCAAACCCCCAACCTCGCTGATAAAGTTTATCTATATTAGGGGTTAAAGGTAAGCCGCCTAAAGTACCCACATAACGTGCTCCTAAACTTTCTTGCAAAATGATAACTAAGTTTTTGGGCTTCCCTTGATACGCCGCTTGATGAAAGGTTTTGGTTGGTGCGCTGGCATCGTTAAAAACAGCTTGCTCATTTTGCATACTCGCGCGTACTAAGGCTAATAATTCCTCTTCGGCCATGGTGCCATAAAAGTCTAGGCTTGATTTTTCGTTACCGAGTTGTTTAATTGCAAAGACTACGCTATACAACGAGTTAAGACTAAGATCATTAAGTAAATGATCAGTTGAGAATGCCACCATTGCAGGGTTTAACGGTCGATGACCGAGTGAGTTACGTGCACCTAGAACGGTTAAGCACAGTAAGCTAATCACCAATAAGGAGTGTTTTATGATTGGCAACTGACAGTGGCTACGCCATTGGCTGGTAAAAACTTTTGTAGCCAGTTTTACCCCAACGATCAAGAATAATAAAGTGGTGAATACCTCTATTTTATACCCCGCAAAAATCATTCGAGAGACTTCTTTTGGGTATATTAAGTATTCAATAAATAAGCGGTTTGGACGCAAATCATATTCATTAATAAAGGTCGCAGTGATCACTTCAAAGAAGATCAGCAACGCGGTCATTAGCAATAAATAGTATTTAATGATGCCACGAATAAGCTGCTGTTTAGAGACTAACGTGCTGATAATTATCAACAACAATGCCGGCATTAAAATATAACTTAAGGTAGCCGTATCAACGCGCAAGCCGCCAACAAAAATATTTAGCCAAGCATGAGAGCTAAATACTCGCTCACCTTGCCATACACTTAAGCTAAAACGAGCCAGGGTTAACATAATCAGCGATAAACTAAAAAATGTTAGCAATACCCAGTATGGACCGAGTTTATTTTGTAGTTGCGCAAGACTAAATTTATCAGTTATGCCCATAAAATAGCCCACCAAACCAGTGTGCTAATCATCATTGCTATAAATACACTGGCAGAGGCAATATCTTTAGCCAGCCCAGAGAGTTCATGATGTTCTGTACCAATACGATCAACCACCACTTCAATCGCGGTATTGACTAACTCGGCGAATAGTACAAACAGCAAGCTGGCAATTAAAATAAGTTTATCGCTGGTGGGAATATTCGCCAGCCACGCAAACACTCCAAGTAATAAAAATAGCACGAGTTCTTGCTGAAATGCAGCTTCAAATCGCGTCATCCATTTTAAGCCATTGAAAGTATGGCGTAAGGTAAATAAAAGGCGTAGTAGTCCTTGGCGTTTGAGTACCGTCTTCGAATTATTCATTATTGTTTTTCACTTTTTTATTAATTGCTTTACAGTTACTTACTAAATCTAAAGACTGTTCATAGGCTTTACTTTTGATGCCTATTAGAGTGATTAATGTATGGAATATATTGTCGTGAGAAGCAGCTTGTTGTTGGTCAACACTCTTTAAGCAACTTTCTGTAATACGTTGGTTGCCTTTGGCAGCCCACATATACATAGGAACATGGGTTTGGCCACTAGGAGCAAAGCTATACGGAAAGCCATGTAAGTAGGCGCCATTTTCGCCGAGCGACTCACCGTGATCTGAAATATATACAAAGGTTTTATCAATATTGTCAGGTAAGTTATTTAGTTCGGTTAACATTAATGAATTTACGTAGTCGCTATACGCTATGGTGTTGTCGTAAGTATTAACTAACTGCTCAGTGCTACAGTTTTGTATATCACTGCGATCGCAGGTTGGTGTGAATTGCTTAAATTGATATGGGTAGCGCTGAAAGTAAGTGGGTCCATGAGAGCCCATCATATGCAATACAATGACCGTATTAGCTTGGCTTAAATTAGCTAGTTTACGTTTAAGTGGTGCTAGTAACGCTTCGTCATAGCAATGCTGTTGTTCACAAAGTGCAGAGTTATCTACCTTGATGGTAATATTGGTAACGCGATTACAGACATTTTTACAGCCACTGTTATTATTAACCCACAACACATCAGCGCCAGCGCTTTGGGCTATGTCGAGAATGTTTTGCTGGTTATCAGCTTCGTTACGTGAGAACTCAGCTTGGTTTTGTTGTGAGAACATACAAGGGACCGATACCGCTGTTGCGGTTCCACAGGACGCTACATTGTTCAGGTACGTTACTTTGAAAGGTCGAGTGAAACGGTTGGTATCGCGTGTATAGCCTTGGTAAGCAAAGTTTTCAGCGCGTGCTGTTTCACCCACCACGATAACGGTTACTTGCGTGTGTTGTGATGTACTTAGTACTGGCGCAGGGTCTAAAATTTGAAATGGTTCGTCAGAGACCAGCCATTGATCGCGAATATATTTATAGCCACTGCTTAAATATTGGAATGGAATTAACTCTTTCTTTAATAATTGATTGTTACGTCCGGTAGCGGCATAGTCGGCATAAAAACTCAATACAATTACGGCGATTAAGGCAAAGCAGCCCAGTAGCAGTTTACAACGACTCACCAGCTCTTTGCTAACCAGACTAAAGCGAACCTTGGTTTTGATTAAAACCAATAGCGGCACTAAGGCGAACAAACAAAAGAATATAATAAATTGCAAGTTAAGATAGCTTGCCGCTTCATGACCGTCAGTTTCAAAAGTGTTTTGAATCATAGAATAGTCAAATACCACTCCATAATTTAAAGTGCCGTAAAGAACGGCGCACGAGCTTAACAATAATATGTAATTAATTGGTTTGAGTAGCCAGCGGCTAGATAATATTGAAAAGAAAATAATTAATAAGCACAGCAACAGTAACGGCACTGAGAGTAAAAATAACCACGAAAAAGAGGGCAATGTGGTGATTGCGTTAAATGCACCATGCATAAAAGGAATATTGATTATTAAGCAGTAATAACATGCTAATGCGATGATAAAAGTATTGGCGCTACAGGTAATGTAGAAGCGCTTTTTAAAACCTGTGCTGAGAAATTGGCTTACCAACATAAATTGAGAACTCAATAATAATAATTTAATACCTGCATGGTAGAGTCCAAGACTTAAGAAACACTTAAGGCTAACTAGTCATTTCCTGAATGAGGTGATTTAAAAAAGAATGATTTATTGTGATTTCGTCAAAAATTAATCAAACCAGTAATTGGTTATAACGAGGTATGAAATATCAATAGCTTCATATATTAGGAAAATTAATCTATTTAGGCTTACATATTGGATTTTTATGCCTTTAAAATTGATTGGTGAGTGTTTTTTTAGATTGATTTTAAGGTTGACTTAGCACTCCCATCGCGGTACTAATATAAAAAGACAGCGGGGGAGTTGCAATTCCTTCGTAAATTAACAAATTTTGGTATTTATTACATGCTTACAAACGCACTAAACCTAGTCCTTATTAACGTCGTGGTGATTATTATTACCGCGGGGGCTACTTAGTGCTTTAAAAATACGTAAAGCATTATAAAAGCCCCCCGCACTTAACCAGTCGGGGGGCTTTTTAGTTTCAGGGTTTAGCAATAGTTAAGTATAGATATGTCACTGAGGAATGAGGATTATTTAATGACAGGCGCAGAGTTAACAATTGATTTATTAGCCAAACACGGCGTAAAAGAAGTATTTGGTTACCCTGGTGGGGCAATCATGCCAATTTACGATGCGCTGTATGGTGCGCCGGTTAAACATTATCTCACTCGTCATGAGCAAGGTGCAGGTTTTGCTGCTGTTGGTTTTGCTCGTAGCACGGGTAAACTTGGGGTGTGTTTTGCGACTTCAGGCCCTGGGGCTACTAACTTAATCACCGCGCTTGCTGATGCGATGATGGATTCAGTGCCATTACTTGCGATCACAGGCCAAGTACCAACTGCTGCCATTGGCTCTGATGCGTTTCAAGAGATTGATGTATTAGGTATGTCATTATCCTGCACTAAGCACAGTTATATGGTTGAACGTCCTGAAGATTTAGCCGAAATACTGCAAGAAGCCATGCATTTAGCGCAATCAGGTCGTCCAGGCCCTGTGTTAGTAGATATACCAAAAGATATTCAAATGGCGCAAGTGCCTTTTCATCCTTGGCTTGCGGCTGATGATTACTTACCGGTGTTAGATTTAAAGCAAGTGGCTATTGCTAACCAACTATTAAGCGAAGCCAAACGGCCTGTTGCCTATGTAGGCGGCGGTGTACAGGCGGCTGATGCGCAAGTACAGCTAATGCAATTTTTAGAAAAAACCCAAATGCCTGCGGTTTCAACGCTAAAAGCATTGGGCAGTGTATTACCTGATTACGAATATAACTTAGGTATGTTGGGCATGCATGGCGGCCAAGCTGCAAATTTAGCGGTACAAGAGTGTGATGTCCTCGTATGTATCGGTGCGCGCTTTGATGATCGTGTAACAGGTAATTTAGGCAAGTTTGCGGCTAAAGCAAAAGTGATCCATTTAGATATAGATGCTGCTGAAATTGGTAAGCGTAAACCAGCTAAAGCATCGTTAGTTGCTGATTTAAAAACCTCATTGCCGCAATTAGAGTGCTTTGTAACTGAACAAGCATGGCGTGATCATGCCAAAGAGATGATGATTGAACATGCATGGCGCTATGACTATCCGGGCGAAAAAGTATATGCCCCGTATTTATTAAGCCAACTAAGCCAGCGGATGCCAAGTACAGGCGTTGTGTGTTGTGATGTAGGCCAGCACCAAATGTGGGTGGCACAACATATGAAGTTTAGTCATCCAAGCAACCACTTAAGTAGTGGTGGTGCAGGCACTATGGGCTTTGGTTTACCTGCGGCCATTGGTGCGCAAGTAGCTCGACCAAATGATTTTGTGATCACTGTTTCTGGTGATGGTTCAATCATGATGAACATTCAAGAGTTAGCCACTATTCGTCGTAACAATTTACCGGTAAAAATATTAATTTTAGATAACCAACGTTTAGGTATGGTTCGTCAATGGCAAGAGTTATTTTTTGAAGGGCGTTATTCTGAAACTGATTTATCAGATAACCCTGATTTTGTGCAATTGGCTGCCGTATTTGGTATCGCTGGGCAAACGATCACCCACGCTAACCAAGTTGATGATGCAATTACAGCATTAGTGAATAGTAAAGGTCCTTATATAGTACATGCCTGTATCGACGATAAAGAAAATGTTTGGCCGCTAGTACCGCCAGGTGCCGCGAATGACGAAATGATGACGGAGAGTGGAAAATGAAACACAGTTTAACAGTCGCTTTAAAAAATCAAAGTATCGCCGTTGAGCGCTTTTTGCGTGTAGTTCGTCATCGTGGTTTTGATTTAACCCATTTTCAATTGAATATGGATGATGGTCATTACCATGTGGCTATGACGGTCGACAGTGATAAGCCAATTCACTTATTAACCACGCAGCTCAATAAGCTGGTGGACGTTAAGCAAGTAACACTAGAAAATTTACAACAGCAAGCAATGTAGTTTGCTGTAAAAACTAAATCAACAGGGCTATTGGGTCTTTTCCCCTTAGCAATAAAAATTTAAGAATGAGGATGTCAGTTACATATTATAAGTAACTGCAAACACTGAGGTAACTATGGCTAAATTAAGAAGTGCAACAACAACTGAAGGTCGAAAGCGCGCAGGTGCTCGTGCATTATGGCGTGCAACAGGAATGACAGATAGCGATTTTGGCAAACCGATTATTGCGGTTGTAAACTCATTCACGCAATTTGTACCGGGTCATGTGCACCTTAACCAACTCAGTGAGCTTATGGCAGAAACCATTACTCAAGCGGGTGGTGTGCCAAAAGAATTTAATACTATCGCCATTGATGATGGTATTGCCATGGGCCACGGCGGTATGTTGTATTCATTACCATCGCGCGACTTAATTGCTGACTCAGTTGAATACATGGTAAATGGTCACTGCGCCGATGCAATGATCTGTATTTCTAACTGCGACAAAATCACCCCAGGAATGATGCTGGCGGCACTTCGTTTAGATATTCCAGTAATCTTTGTGTCTGGTGGCCCAATGGAAGCCGGTAAAACTAAGCTTGCCAATATTGATATCAAACTAGATTTAGTTGATGCCATGGTAAAAGGTGCTGATGAATCAGTAAGTGATGCTGACTCAGAGCAAGTAGAGCGCTCAGCATGTCCTACCTGTGGCTCGTGTTCGGGCATGTTTACCGCCAACTCAATGAACTGTTTATTAGAAGCAATTGGCCTCGCACTACCTGGTAACGGCACTACACTTGCGACTCATAAAGATCGTAAACAACTGTATGTCGAAGCCGGTGCACGAATTGTTGATTTATGCCGTGAGTATTACCAAAAAGATAATAAAGAAGTCTTGCCGCGTGCTATCGCTAATAAAACCGCGTTTATGAATGCCATGGTGGTTGATATTGCTATGGGTGGCTCGTCAAATACCGTATTGCATTTACTTGCCGCCGCGCAAGAAGCCGGTGTTGATTTTGATATGTCGCACATTGATGCGTTATCTCGTAAAACACCTTTCTTATGTAAAGTAGCGCCTGCAACCGCGCAATACCATATTGAAGATGTGCATCGTGCAGGTGGCATGATGGCAATAATTCGCGAGCTTGGCAAAGCGGGCTTAGTGGATCTGTCGGTAAACCATGTTGCTGGCATGACTATGGCAGAGCTAGTTAAAAAATGGGATGCCACTGATCCAAACAACGAAGCAGCGCAAAAGTTTTACCGAGCGGGACCTGCGGGCATTCGTACCACCAAAGCAATGAGCCAAGAATGTCGTTGGGATGAAGGCGATAATGACCGTGAACATGGTTGTATCCGTAGCGTTGAACATGCGTTTCGCCAAGATGGCGGCCTGGCGGTACTATCGGGTAATTTAGCTGTTGATGGTTGTATTGTGAAAAGCGCGGGTGTGGTTGATGAAATGCTACACTTTGAAGGCACCGCCGTGGTGTATGAATCACAAGACGATTCAGTTGAAGGCATTTTAAATGACGAAGTAAAAGCCGGTGACGTAGTCGTTATTCGCTACGAAGGACCGAAAGGCGGACCTGGCATGCAGGAAATGCTTTACCCAACCAGTTACTTAAAATCAAAAGGTTTGGCTGAGCAGTGCGCACTTATAACCGATGGTCGCTTCTCGGGCGGTACGTCAGGTTTATCAATTGGCCACGTTTCACCAGAAGCGGCCAGTGGCGGTGCCATTGCTTACGTTGAAAACGGCGATAAAATTATTATCGATATCGCTACCCGCGAAATCACGTTAGCGTTAACAGATGAAGAACTTGAAGCGCGTAAGCAAAAGCAACTTGCTCGTGGTAAACAAGCGTACAAACCACTCGATCGTGAACGTTATGTATCATCTGCGCTAAAAGCGTATGCGCTACTTGCAACCAGTGCTGATAAAGGCGCGGTGCGTGATTTAGCCAAACTGGAGGAGCTTAGTTAATTATGGTTTCTCAAGAGCTCGATTATTTTCGCGCTATTATCCAGGCTAATATGGAACCACTGGCAAAAGTTACTGAGGTTAGCGAAATGGCTGAACTCAGTGCTCGTCTTGGTAATCAAGTATGGCTAAAGCGCGAAGATCAGCAGCCAGTTTATTCGTTTAAACTGCGTGGTGCATACAACAAACTGGCTAAACTGCCAGCCGGTTCAGTGGTGATCACCGCCTCAGCTGGTAATCATGCTCAAGGGGTGGCGCTCAGTGCATCACACTTAGGGCATCAAGCAACGATTGTAATGCCAGTGACGACCCCTGAAATCAAAGTCAATGCGGTACGTGCGCTTGGTGGCGAAGTGGTTTTGCATGGTCATCATTTTGATGCTGCCAAAGCTTATGCACTGGAACTTACTGAGCAGCGCGACGGCATATTTGTTCCTCCATTTGATGATCCTGATGTGATTGTAGGGCAAGGCACGGTTGCACGTGAATTAATGCAGCAGCTTAATCAACTTGATGCGGTATTTATTCCAGTTGGTGGTGGTGGCTTACTTGCTGGTATGGCCGTGTATATAAAGTCATTGCGCCCAGATATCAAAGTAATCGGTGTAGAAGCTGATGAAAGTGCCTGTTTACAAGCGGCACTTGCAGCAGGCAAACCCGTCGAGCTTGAACGGGTTGGCAGTTTTGCCGATGGTGTTGCGGTAAAAATTATTGGTACCGAAACCTTTCGCTTAGCGCAAAAGTTTTGTGATGAAGTAGTCACTGTAACCGGTGATGAAATATGTGCGGCGATGCAAGATATTTTTGTTTCAACCCGTGCGATTGCTGAGCCATCAGGTGCGCTGGCAACGGCTGGGCTGAAAAAATGGTGTCAGCAAACAGGCCAAAAAGGGCTGCATTTAGCAGCTGTGTTATCTGGCGCAAACTTAAACTTTGACCGCTTACGTTATGTGGCTGAGCGTACTGCGCTGGGAGAGAAAAACGAAGCGTTGTTAGCAGTAACCATCAATGAAGAAAAAGGCAGCTTTAAACAGTTTTGCGCCTCATTAGGTGGTCGCGCAATTACTGAATTTAACTACCGTTACGCAGGCCCTGGTGAAGCGCAAATATTTGTTGGTGTTGCACTGCGCCAAGGTCAGCAAGAGTTAGATGAGCTCACAGCTGATTTAACCACCAATGGCTATCAATTTTGTGATTTATCAGATAACGAACTGGCTAAATTACATGTTCGTTATATGGTTGGTGGTAAAGCACCTGAGCAGATGCATGAGCGGTTATTACGCTTTGAATTTCCTGAATATCCAGGCGCACTGGCGCGCTTTTTAGATACTTTAGGCAGCAATTGGAATATTACTTTGTTTCATTATCGGAATCATGGTGGTTCGATGGGCAATGTATTAGCAGGGTTTGCGATTGAGCCTAGTCAGTATGAGGTATTCAACGAGCATTTAAATCGCTTAGGTTACAGTGTGCAAGATGAAACACTGAATCCGTGTTTTACCCAATTTTTAACTACTCAACGTCCCATCGATAGGGTGCAAGCGGTTAATAATTAAATATATACCCAAACCACCAGAAGATACGAATTCTGTAGCTTGAAGTGGTTTTAGTATAAGCAAGCACCTCAATTGAGGTGCTTTTTTGTCTCTTTGCAAACTCAATGTCTTGGGTTTATAGTTATAGCAATATTAGCCAACTAATTAGATTACGATTTGTCATTAAAAGGACTGAAATTTCAGCTTTATGCTGCTCTGCTGATACTTAGCGGGCAAAGTGTTGCGGCAGCGGATGTGACTTTACAACTAAAGTGGACGCATCAATTTCAATTTTCTGGTTACTATATGGCTCAGCAACAAGGCTTTTACAAAGCGGCAGGGCTAAACGTCACTATTTTACCAGCAGATCCTGAGAACCCAGATACCTTTAGTAAAGTGTTGGCTGGCCAAGCTCACTTCGGGGTCGGGCACTCAGGTATTTTACAGCAACGGATCGCAGGTAAACCCTTGGTGGCAATGGCTGCTATTTTACAATTTTCTCCTTATTGTTGGATGGTAAAAAAAAGCTCCGATATTTTTCATCCTCGGGATTTTGTCAATAAGCGTCTTAGCAGTATCAGCCGCAAAGAAAATGCCGAATTATTGGTAATGCTCGAACGCAGTGGTATCCAAACGAATAATTTACCTTCTTATGAAAGTGGTAACAGCACTACGGATTGGTTAGCTGGGAGTATTGATGCGATGCAAGTGTACGTGACTAATGAGCCGTATATTATGCGTGAGCAAGGCATCGACTATAGACTTATTTGCCCGCAGAAGTATGGAATTAATGTGTATAGCGATATTCTTTACACCACAGAAAATATGCTCGAACAACACCCGCAAACAGTTGAAGCATTTTATCAGGCCAGCTTAAAGGGCTGGCGCTATGCAATGATGCATATGGATGAAACAATTGCATTAACTCAACACCAATACGCACCTGATAAAAGCTTTTCTCAGCTTGCCTATGAAGCTGAAGTATTGAGTGATTATATTTTACCACCTGGCACTAATTTAGGATCTATGTCGATAGCGAAATGGCGGTTGATTGCTGACCTATACGGGATTGAGCAAGACGAATTTAATCAGGCGCAAGATGGCTTTATTTACCAGTATGTTGAACCTGAACAAATTAAAATGTCGTGGATGCTTATTGCGGCAATTATAATTAGTTTGTTATCTATACCACTTTATTTACGCTTGATGTTCAGAAAAAGCGTATAATGCATAAATGAAATGACCATCGCTAAAATCACATGATCCTTGCTGAGCAGTTTACAGCCCTAGATAACTTATTACATAGTACTCGCCATTATTGGCAATGCACTGCATTCGATTTTGATCAGCTGCCATGGCCTGAATTAGAACAACCATTAACGCTGTTGAGCGATCAACAAGTTGCCGATCTCGATAGCAATCAAGATGCCTTGTATCAATTTTTTAGCCCGTATATTCCCGTAGTCAATAACTTAGCTACATTGTGTTACTTACCTCAAGCCTCTACTACGCGTAGCGAATATCCGTTTTGGATCAGCAATGGTATTAAAGGGCGCAAGTTTGCGCAGCTGCAAGATTTTGTTTGTGCGCTTGGCCAAGAATCACAATTACCTGTATTAGAATGGTGTGCGGGTAAAGGCCATTTAGGACGTATGCTGGCATTTAACCGTGCGCCGAGTGTGCACAGCATCGAACTGCAACAACATTTATGTGAACAAGGTCAGCAAAGTGCTCTGCAACAAGGGTTAGCCATGCACTTTAGCCAAGCAGATGTACTTAAAGATGATGTAACTGAGTATTTTCAACAAGCACAACATGCCGTAGCGCTGCATGCTTGCGGAGCGTTACATCAGACGTTTATGAGTAACGCGGCTAGCGCGCAAACGCAAAAAATCAGTCTATCGCCGTGTTGCTATCACTTATTCACCCCGAATGATTATCAAGCTATGAGCGATGCCGGTAAGCGTAGTCAACTGCAGTTAACGCATCGTGATTTAAAATTAGCACTACAAGAGACGGTGACAGCGCCTTCTCGGGTAGATAAAGTTCGTAAAACTGAAGTGCAATGGCGATTGGGTTTTGATGCTTTACGCAAAAGTCTCACCAGCGAACAAAACTACGTCAGTGTGCCCTCAGTTAACAAAGCTATTTTTTCAGATTCATTTAAAGCTTTTTGTGCATGGGCCGCGGAGAAAAAGGCGCTAGATATACCACAAGGTATTGATTATGAGTCATTTTTAAAAAAAGGCGAAATGCGCAAAAAAGTCACTGAACGTATCGAACTGGTCCGTCATGTGTTTAGAAGAGCAATTGAGGTTTGGCTTGTGCTCGATCGTGCTTTATATTTGCAACAACAAGGTTATCAAGTCAGTGTGCAGACGTTTTGCGAAAAACAATTAACGCCACGTAATATCTTGATCCAAGCTACCGTCAAAGACAGAAAAGAGATGTAATGAGAAAATTAAAAAACTTATTTGAAAATAATAAACGCTGGGCTGAACGAACGTGTAAAGATGATCCAGAATTTTTTAAAATTCTATCCATGCAGCAAAACCCAGAATACTTGTGGATTGGTTGTTCGGACTCTCGCGTACCGGCTAATGAAATCGTTGATCTAATGCCGGGTGAGCTATTTGTTCATCGTAATGTGGCGAATGTGGTGGTGCATACCGATCATAACTGCTTATCAGTGATGCAGTACGCCGTTGAAGTGTTAAAAGTTAAACATATTATGGTTGTTGGTCACTATGGCTGTGGTGGTGTTCAGGCAGTACTCAAAGATGCTAAGTTTGGTTTAATTGATAACTGGCTTCGTCACGTCGGTGATGTAAAAGAAAAATACACCTCAAAGATCAATGCACTCGCAGAAAAAGATCGTCTCAATAGCTTGATTGAATTGAATGTAATTGAGCAAGTACGCAATGTATGCCGTACTAATATCGTCCAAGAAGCATGGCAGCGTGGCCAAGAGTTGACTATTCATGGTTGGGTTTATGGTCTAGCAAACGGTCACTTACACGACTTAGAGTCAGTCGTTACTTGTGCCGATGAAGTTGATGTTAACTATAAAAGTGCTGGGCTTAAAGTGTTTGAACGTTACGTAGTAGAATAAGTACGTAACCTAAGCACTGCGTCCTATCTGGGCACGGGCTACCTTCAGTAATTGTAATCTTAGTTTTAAAGGCTAAGTCGATGTGTTTTTTGTGTGGTGAAAACACCCTCTATACTTTCGGTGTTTTTCGCTTGCGATATTGCAGTGGTGTTTCAAAAGTAAAATTATGAAAGGCATGACAAAAGTGAGCATGATCATAATAGCCACATTGCAAGGCTATATCTGTTATCGGTGTTTGGCTGTCAGCTAGAAGCGTGCGTGCGGCTTTTAGTCGGTAAAATTGCTGTAATTGAGCTGGACTAACCCCGGCTTCTTTTTTTAAGCGGCGCTCAAGAGTACGACGTGTCAGGCCAAGTTGTTTGCCTACATAGCTGGTGGAATTATTGAGTTGAATAAGCTGCTTGATCACTTTAATGGTATTGCTTTTTACGAGTTGATTGCTAATTGCTTGGCTGAGTAACCACTGCTCGAGTAAATACAGTTGGCTGGTTAGTGGACTGCTTTGCATTTGTTCAACACATGCTATTAAACTGTGATACCAGCTTGGGGTAAAATCTTCACCGAGTAGATAATTTTCTTCAGCTAACTCGTGTAGCGTTATACCTAATAAGTGATAAGCACCAGTAGGCGCAAAACGAATACTGACTAAATAATCCTGATTGCTGAAAGTTGTTGCCTGCGTTTGACGATTAAATGCGAAGGTAATAACGGGTGTCGCATTGCTAAAATTAATTGTTAGGCTTGCGCCTGCATCAGGGTAGAGCTTTTCTTTAAATAACTGTGCTGCTTGTGTGGTTGTTGAACCTATTTTCCAATAACACTGCACCCAATCAGTTAAGCGTTGATCGGGTGCGAATTTTTGAAAGCTCAAATGGGGCAATGGATCATTTACTAATAAAATGGCCATGGTGTTAACCTGACTTATATCGTCGCAATAGCGATTTCTTCTTCGCGTAAAGTCAGTACCTCATAGCCGTCAGCGGTGACGACAATGGTGTGCTCCCACTGCGCAGAAAGCTTTTTATCACGAGTAACCACAGTCCAGCCATCCGGCTTAGTTTTTACTTTTGCCGCCCCTTGGTTGATCATCGGCTCAATGGTAAAGGTCATACCTTCTTTAAGTTCAACGCCGGTATTGCGTTTACCATAATGTAAAACTTGCGGCTCTTCGTGCATTTGCTCGCCAATACCATGTCCGCAGTATTCACGTACAACGCTATAGCCATTAGTATGGGCAAAATTAGCGATAGCGTTGCCTATATCGCCTAACTTCACTCCCGGTTTTACGAGCTTGATGCCTTGCCACATTGCTTGATAAGTTTTTTCGACTAAGCGCTTGGCCAACGGAGACACTTCACCAAGCATATACATTTTACTTGAATCGGCAATAAAGCCATTCTTCTCAAGGGTAATATCTAAATTGACGATATCGCCTGATTTTAATGCGCGTTTAGAGTCTGGAAAACCATGGCAGACTACTTCATTTACTGAGCTGTTTAACACATAAGGATAATCGTATTGGCCTTTGCTGGCAGGACGTGCAGCAAGTTCATCAACAATATAGCGCTCTACTAAATCATTGATCTCCATTGTGGTGATGCCGATTTTGACCTGTTGATCTAAATAGGCAAACACCTTTGCCAGTAGGCGACCAGACTCACGCATTAGCTCTATTTGTGCGGGAGTTTTAATAATTATTTCACTCATGCAAAGATTCTCCAGCTGTTACATCGGCTTGTGCAAGTTGCTGTTTGATTATTTCGGCGTAGGTCATGGTTGGATTAAGCTCAGCTAGCATGCCTATCTTTATCCAGTATTCAGATTGAGAGTTTATAGATCGTACCATAGTGGTACTGGCTTTGCGGATCTCTTCGTGCAGTTGATCGCTGATTTTTACGATACCCATAACAGTGCCTATATATAAAACGTATACGTATCGTATATAGGTGTTCGCGTGTATGCAAGGCGTAAAACAAATCAGGCAGCCGAAGCTGCCTGAAGTAATAACTAAAACGGTATTATTCGGGTTGCTCGCTTTGCTTATTACTACTGAGTTGTTGCTCAAGTAGTGCAACTTTCGCTTCTAATGCAACGAGCTTCTCGCGGGTGCGAATTAGTACTTGGCTTTGTACATCAAATTCTTCACGGCTGACAAAGTCCATCTCAGCAAGCTTATTTTGAATAGCTTGTTTGGTTTTCGCTTCAAACGTATCGGCAAGGTTTTTAACGCCTTGCGGCATGTTACTGGAAATCTGTTTGGCAATTTCTTCAAGTTTTGCTGGGTTGATCATGTCTGTCCCTTACTGTCGCGTAAATGATAATGGCTAATGTTACCTTATTGGCTAGGCGTATTGTAGTGATTACGTTAAAATTGCCCGTCTTTAATGCAATCTCTTTGGTCGATATGAAACTCAATCCTAAACAAGATGAAGCGGTAAAATATATTAGTGGTCCATGCCTAGTGCTGGCGGGGGCGGGATCAGGAAAAACTCGTGTAATTACTAATAAAATCGCTTACTTAGTACAAAAATGTGAGTATCAAGCACGTAATATTGCCGCGGTGACCTTTACTAATAAAGCGGCGAAAGAGATGCGCGAGCGAGTTTTTCAAACGTTAGGTAAAAAAGAGTCAAAAGGCTTGTGGGTATCTACCTTTCATACCTTAGGCCTTGAGATCATTAAAAAAGAACTAACAACGCTGGGTTTTAAACCTGGCTTTTCATTATTTGATGATCAAGATACCGGGCAATTAATTGCTGACTTAACTGAAGAAGAGCTAAAAAAAGACAAAGATTTACTCAATCTATTAAAAATGCAAATAGGCAGCTGGAAGAACGAGCTTATTTTACCAGAGCAAGCGATTCGCGAAGCGCGAGAGCCACAAAAAGCGCTATTTGCGCAATTGTATGCGCGTTATCAAACCCAGTTACGCGCCTATAATGCTTTGGATTTTGATGACTTGATCATGATCCCCACCTTATTACTGATCAATAATGCAACCTCGCGTGAGCGTTGGCAACAACGTTTCCGTTACCTGCTGGTGGATGAATATCAAGATACCAATACCAGTCAATATCAATTAGTTAAGTTGCTTGTGGGTGAGCGTGCGCGTTTTACCGTGGTAGGTGATGACGACCAATCAATCTATTCATGGCGCGGTGCTCGACCACAAAACTTAGTGTTATTAAGCAAAGACTTTCCAGGTTTACGGCTCATTAAGCTTGAGCAAAACTATCGCAGTGTGAAGCGTATTTTAAAAGCTGCTAATATCTTGATTGCCAATAACCCTCATGAATTTGATAAAAAACTGTTTAGTGAGTTAGAAAATGGCGAGCCGATCAAAGTGATTGGCTGTCGTGATGAAGAGCATGAATCAGAGCGGGTCGTCGCTGAGATCATCTCGCATAAATTTATGAAACGCACCAGTTATAAAGATTATGCTATTTTATACCGTGGTAATCACCAAGCGCGTGGCTTTGAAAAGTCGTTAATGAGTAACCGAATACCTTACAAGATCAGTGGCGGAATGTCGTTTTTCTCACGCTCTGAGATCAAAGATATAATGGCGTACTTGCGCTTATTGGTGAATCAAGATGACGACAATGCGTTTCTACGTATTGTGAATACTCCGCGCCGTGAAATAGGCACAGTTACGCTGGAAAAGTTGGGTACCCTAGCCAATGAAAAACATGCCAGTTTATTTGCCACCTGTTTTGATAATGACTTAGGTTATCGCTTAAAAGGTCGCGGTTTAAACTCGTTAGCGGGATTTGCACGTTGGGTGGTTGAGCTGTCAGATAATGCGGTACGTGGTGATACCCTTGAAGCGGTAAAAGATTTAGTCAGACAAATAAATTACGAAGCTTATTTATACGAGTCATCACCGAGTGCGAAAGCTGCAGAAATGCGCATGAAGAATGTTTCTGAGTTGTACCGTTGGATCACCGATATGCTCACAGGTGATGCGGATAATCCGCCGTTGACGCTTGCTGAAGTGGTGAGTAAGTTAACGTTGCGTGACATGTTAGAACGTAACGAAGAAGAAGATGAAGCTGATGCAGTGCAATTACTAACGCTGCATGCCTCTAAGGGCTTGGAGTATCCTTACGTATTTATGGTAGGCATGGAAGAGGGGTTATTACCGCATCAAGTAAGTATTGATGAAGAAAACGTTGATGAGGAACGTCGCTTAGCTTATGTGGGGATCACTCGTGCTCAGCAAGAGCTGACCATGACCTATGCGAAAATTCGTCGTCAATTTGGCGAAACATCACAAACAGAGTTGAGCCGCTTTATACAAGAGCTACCGCAAGATGATTTAGCATTTGAAAATAAAAAAGCGCCAAATACGCAAGCCGAACGAATGGAAAAGGGCCAAGCCAGAGTTGCTAATTTACGTGCTATGCTGAAAAAGCCTGAGTAGTTCATCTGAGCTGCGGATAATAAACTGGTTATCCGCGACGCATATCGTTAATTTAAAATTTGCTCGTTCGAAGAGTCAGCTGGGAGTGTTGCTGTAGAACTAATTGCATGCTGCCTACCAATAAATAGTGATAAACCATGAGTGTCTAGTAAGGCTCTATAATTTAATATTGAAGGGCCTTTCGCGATTACTTTTATTTGTTTTATCTTAGTTATTGCTAGTACACCTTGTAGTTGTAAATCAAAGCTTTGTTGTTGTAACACTCGTTTACTAAAGGTAGAGCTAAGTAATAAATAATCGAAATTAATATCGCATAGTAAATTAAGTTCGCAGCGATCTTTAGCAAAATCATTTAAGCCAATCGAATAGCCTTGTTTACTCAATACTTTTAAATTACTAATTTGTACCGCTGAGGCGTAACGGATCTCTTGTTCATTAAACAATAAACAAATTTGTTTCGTTATGTTGTGGTTTTGCATTGTTTGGCATAACGCCTGGAATTCAATTTTTTCCAGTAATAAGCCCGAGCAAGGGAATAACACCATCTGCAGTTGTGCCGTTTGGATTTGTTGACACGCTTTAGTTAATAACTGTAATTCCACTTCCAGCTGTTGTGCTTTATCAGCGGCAAACTTCTTTAATATTTCAAAACTAGTGCTACCAAGTACTGGGTGTTCACCAAATGCTTCAAGTAGCGACTCTGACTGATGCTGTTCATCAAGTGTAATAATTTCAGAGCAGCGAAAATGCATTGGTAAAGAGTCTAAGTGATGACTGGTTTCTAACTCATACGGGCTGGTGCCGGCACTAAGCAGTGGATGGTAAAACTCGAACCGGCTGCGACCGGCATTTTTTGCATAATACATGGCAGCATCAGCATCACGAATAATTTCATCCGTATGCTTGTAGTTTGTTTTCGAATAGGTAATACCGACACTGGCACCACTTTGTACACATATACCTTTCATGCAAAATGGTTTTTTCATTAGTTCAATTAATCGCTTAGCAACATCTTCGGCTTGTTGACGATCAGTTAAATGAGTTAATAAAATAACAAACTCATCGCCGCCTAAACGCGCAAGTAAATCGTGCTCCCTAATACATTGTGAGAAAGACTCACTGACGCTAATTAAAAACTGATCACCAGCTTGGTGACCAAGTTGATCGTTAATATCCTTAAACTTGTCTAAATCAATAAACAGCACAGCAAACTGTTGTTCAGGGTAACGTTGATAATGCTGTAGAGTTTTTTCTAATTGGGTTAAAAATAAACTGCGATTAGGCAAGCCAGTAAGTGGATCGTGGTGGGCATCATGATACAGCTGTTGCTCTATTTTTTTACGCTCTTCAATTTGCATTTGTAAATGCATATTGGTTTGGCGGATCTCTTTGGTTTTTTCAGCAACCCGAAACTCTAATTGTTGATGACTTTGTTTTAAGGCTTGAGCAGCCAAATGTGCTTGTAATACAGTCGCTATCTGATGTGATACAAAGGTAATTAATTCAAAGTCGTCTTGATTGAAAATATGCTTATGGTTGTAGGCTTGGCAAGTTATTAAGCCAATTACACCTTGCGCAGTTTTTAATGGTGCACCTAACCAGCTGGTTGCTGAGTTTGAGTCAGAGACTTGTCCAAGTCGCTCGACTTCGCCTGACTTGAGTAGTTTTTGTGCTCTAGTACAATCAATAAGCTGAGTTTGTTCGGTACGTAATACTAATTCGCTATAACCTTTGGCGAAAGGACGCGGTTGGGTATTATCTCTATATTCATCCACACAGTACGGAAAGTTTAACCAACCTGTTTCGCGATCATACAATGCAATGTATAAGTTTTCAGCGTAAGTTATTGATTTTATTATTTCATGTACTTGTTGATATACTTCATTGATATGCTTTGTTTGCGTTGCTAACTCTGAAATTTTAAACAAAATATGCTGGCGTTCGAGGGTTTTTTTATGTTGTTCTACTTCGAGGTTAAGCGCTTCATTGCTCTGTGTTAATGCACGAGTTCTTATTTTTACTTCAGACTCTAATAGTTCGCGTTTTTTTACTCGTTCGATAGCTGTTGATAAATAGAGCGACATTACTTCTAATAGCTCGATTTGTTGTTCAGAGTAGCTTTGTTGTTTATCGTAACTTTGTGCGACTAGCACTCCAATAATACTTTGCTCTCGGTATACCGGGACGCCTACCCAATGTTCTGCTGGTGTGCCAAGTAACTTAAATAACCCCTTGTTGGCAGCAGCCTGCATTTCATCACCTTGGAAGTAGGTGGTTTTACCTTGCTTAAACACATACCCAGTGACACCTTGGATAAAATTATTATCTTGATTAAGTGGCACAGATATACCATCTTTTTCATCAGCAAAGTAAGATAGTTCAAGGGTGTTACTAAATTGATTTAACAGCACCACGTAAAAACTTTTACTTGGCATATAATCTTGCAAAATATCATGAATCGCAGGGTAAAGTAGCGTTAATTCGGCAACAGAACTAGCTTGCTCTGATAATTGGATCAGGGCATTTTGTAAGTGGTGGGATTGCTTATACTTTTGGACTAGAGCTTTTAAACGATTATTTTTATGCTCCAGCTTATGTAGTAAAGCTGTTATATCTTCCAGTGACATTAAACCGATTTTTATTATTGTATATTTATTGGTCTTATATTTTCACTTTTTTGCTGAATCGTCAAGCGGACAATAGTATTAGAAAATGATAATAATAAATAGTGATAAAGGTAGGTTAATATTTATTTTTATAATAAAAAGGGCTGAAAAAATCAGCCCTTTATAAAAAAAAGTACAGAATTAAGTATTATTTTTTGCTCATGAAATCAATAGCTGCGCTTATTTCATCATCTGAGCAGTCCATGCATGTACCGCGTGGTGGCATTGCGTTAAAGCCATTAATTGCATGGTTTAATAGAGTGTCTGCGCCTTTAGCTAAGCGTGGAGCCCAGTCATCTGCTGATTTTGGTGCACCAAGTGCGCCAGTACCATGACATGCAAAGCACGCCGCTTGGTAAACTTGTTCACCGGTACGAGGACCTGTTGGCACTTCAGCAACTGCTGCTTTATCGCCTTCAAAGTAAACGGCACCTATAGGCGCGATACGTTTTTTGATCGCATCTTCAGTCATAGAGTTATCATATGGCTGTGCGTATGCGGTGGTTGCTAGCAATAATAATGCTGCTGATAGTTTTTTCATTTTGCCTTGCTCACTTCGATTTGAACGTGATCAATCACGATAGATGACGGAATTTAGAACGATTATAACGCTAAGCCGCAATTTATAAAACGCTACGATGTATTTTTCTTATGAAAAAACACTATTTTTTGCGTCAGCGCAACAAAGCACCTACTTTAGAATGACTGATTTGCGGTTTTTGTAGCACCTAATTAGCTCATTTTCAAAAGCGCAGCGACTAGTTTTTCAATACCTGCATCAGCATCTAAAATTGACTGCGCTAACATATAAGCTGGAGTGCTTACGAGTTTATGTTGCTCATCAATTACGATATCATCTACGGCACAATCAATGTGTTGAGCGCCTAAACTTTGTAGTGCGTTAGCAGTATCAACATCATTACCAATAGTGGTTTTTACGCCAGCACTGTAGATCAATGGGATCATTGCTGGAGCAATGCACATATAGCCTGCTGGTTTTTTGGCATTCGCAAATGCTTTAGCAGCACGGAGCATTTCAGGGTTTAATTGTGCTTGCGCACCATTGATCGCAAAATCACACAGGTTTTTAGCTGCGCCAAATCCACCAGGCACAATCAAAGCATCAAAGTCATTAGCATCTAACAGTGTTAACGCTTTGATATCGCCACGGGCAATGCGTGCCGCTTCGACTAATACGTTCCGGTTAGGGGTCATTTGTTCCCCATTCAGGTGATTGATCGTGTGCAATTGCTCAATATCAGGGGCAAAACACTGGTAGCTTGCTCCGGCTTTGGCAATATGTAATAACGTTAATACGGCTTCGTTGATTTCTGCACCGTCATAAACTCCACAACCTGCTAAAATTACAGCTATTTTTTTCATATACTATGCCCTTATTTATTATTCATAAAGTCAGTTTAGCATGACTTTTGCTGACTGTTATGGCCTTATTAAGATCATTTTGTGATCATCAATAATGATGAGTTAAAGATTATTTTTATTCGATCAATCCACTCGAGGCAGAGCAAAAACGCGCTATATGCTTTTTTTAAAGTTGGCTAATAGGAAAAAATTATAAAGGATCGCTATGATCTTTGATCCATTGTGGTAGAATGCTCGTCCGGTTATTTATAAGGAATGAATTAACCGTTTTTTAGTTGTAAAAAGCCACAATCAAGCAAAGCAATAAAATGTTTTTCCACATTGTGATAAAAATAATAAAAAAAGAACCTCGTATTATCTTTTTAAAACAAAACATACACTTAACTTGTTTCTAAGTAGTTTTAAATTACTTTGGAGGAATAGCTTGTGGGTGTTATCTACATAGTTATCCACAACTTACTCTTATTTAACGGTTTAAACAAAGCTTAATTCACAGTCGTTTTATGCGTGCCCTTATGGCATGCTTACAGATATTTCGTTTTCTCTCATTTAGGATCCAATTACATCATGGCTCAGATCCCTGAAAATCCACTTATTTTAGTCGATGGCTCTTCCTACTTATTCCGTGCATATCATTCACCACCGCATTTAACTAACTCAAAAGGTGAAGCAACAGGCGCTATTTACGGCGTTGTTAACATGATGAAAAGCCTGATCAAACAGTATGATCCAAGCCATATGGTGGTGGTTTTTGATGCTAAAGGTAAAACTTTCCGTAATGATATGTACAGTGAGTACAAAGCCAACCGCCCGCCAATGCCCGATGATTTGCGTACGCAAATAGCGCCACTGCACGATATTATTAGGGCGATGGGTTTTCCGCTTATTAGTATTGAGGGTGTTGAAGCTGATGACGTGATTGGTACATTCGCCCGTATTGCTTCAGAGCAGCAGCGCCATGTATTGATCTCAACCGGTGATAAAGACATGGCTCAGTTAGTGAATGAGCATGTCACTTTGATCAATACCATGACCGACAGTATTTCTGATCCAGACACTGTGGTTGAAAAATTTGGCGTTGGTCCTGAACTGATCATCGATTACTTAGCTTTGATGGGCGATAAAGTAGATAATATCCCAGGTGTCGATGGATGCGGCCCTAAAACGGCGGTTAAGTGGTTACAAAAATACGGATCATTACAAGGTGTGCTTGATCATGCCGGTGAGATCAAAGGTAAGATCGGCGAAAAGCTTGCCGCCGCAGTCGATCATTTACCGCTAAGTTATGAACTGGCTACCATTAAATGCGATGTTGAAGTTGAATCAGACTTAGATACCTTTAAATTGCAAGAGCCAAATCGCGATGAACTGATTGCCTTGTATGGCGAGTGTGAGTTCCGTCGCTGGTTAGCTGAGTTATTAGATAATCCAAAAGATGCAGACACTCACTTGGCTGTCCCTAGTGAAGCGAATGAATTACCGCAAGTGGCTGATGCTCATTATGAAACAATCCTGACAACAGAGCAATTAGATACTTTAGTCGAGCAATTAAATGCCGCTGAACTATTTGCCTTTGATACTGAAACAACCAGCCTTGATTACATGCAAGCTAAACTTGTCGGGATGAGCTTTGCTGTTAAAGCTGGCGAAGCCGTGTATTTACCGGTTGCCCATGATTATCCTGGTGCGCCTGAACAGTTAAGTTTAGAGACGGTGATGGCGAAGATCGGGCCAATTTTAGCTGATGAAAACAAAGCTAAAGTTGGTCAAAATTTAAAATATGATAAGAGTGTATTGGCTAATGCCGGTTTTGAGCTAAAGGGTATTAAATTCGATACTATGCTTGAATCTTACGTATTTAATAGTGTTGGTACTCGCCATGATATGGACTCGTTGGCGCTAAAATATTTAGGCCATAAAAATATCAGTTTTGAAGACATTGCTGGTAAAGGTAAAAAGCAGCTGACATTTAATCAAATCGAACTTGATAAAGCTGCACCTTATGCCGCAGAAGATGCGGATATTACGCTTCGTTTACACCAAGTATTATGGCCGAAACTTGCAGCCGATGAAAAGCTTAAATCGGTATTTGAAGATATAGAGATGCCGCTTGTCAGCGTTATTTCAGATATTGAGCGTACCGGTGTTGCGATTGATAGCAAAATGCTTGCCGCGCACAGCCAGCGTTTGGGTGAGCGTTTAATTGAGCTGGAAAAAGAAGCGCATGAGATTGCTGGTGAACCATTTAACTTAAGCTCACCAAAGCAATTGCAAGTATTGTTGTTTGAAAAACTTGAACTGCCAGTTATTAAAAAAACGCCAAAAGGCGCACCTTCTACAGCTGAAGAAGTACTACAAGAGTTGGCTCACGATTACCCGCTGCCTAAAGTTATTATTGAGCACCGAGGTTTATCTAAGCTTAAATCAACCTACACTGATAAATTACCACTGATAGTGAATGAGCAAACGAAGCGTGTGCATACTTCTTACCATCAAGCGGTAACGGCAACTGGCCGATTAAGTTCAAGCGATCCTAATCTGCAAAATATTCCTATTCGTTCAGAAGAAGGACGCCGTATTCGTGAGGCTTTTATTGCTGCAGATGGCTATAGAATAGTGGCTGCCGATTACAGCCAAATCGAACTACGTATCATGGCGCACTTATCGCAAGATAAAGGCTTGTTAAATGCGTTTGCCAATGGTCTTGATGTACACAGTGCAACTGCTGCGGAAGTGTTTGGTGTTGAGTTAGAAGATGTAACCACGGATATGCGCCGTAAAGCTAAAGCGGTTAACTTTGGTTTAATTTATGGGATGTCAGCATTTGGTTTAGCACGTCAACTTGATGTACCGCGCCATGAAGCGCAACATTACATTGATAAGTATTTTGAACGTTTCCCTTGTGTGCTTGAGTACATGGAATCAACCCGTGAGAAAGCTGCCGAAAATGGCTATGTTGAAACTATTTTTGGTCGGCGCTTACATTTACCAGAGATCAACGCCCGTAATGGCGCGCGCCGTAAAGGAGCCGAACGTGCTGCGATTAATGCACCAATGCAAGGCACCGCTGCTGATATCATCAAAAAAGCCATGCTAACAGTCAACAAATGGGTGTATGAACAAGCACCGAATACGGTTAAATTACTGATGCAAGTACACGATGAATTGGTATTTGAAATCAAAACTGAGTGTGTTGAGCAATACACCGCAGAAATTTGCCAGTTAATGTCTGATGCTGCGAAATTAGATGTGCCATTAGTGGTTGAAGCTGATAGCGGAGATAATTGGCAACAAGCCCATTAATCACTGAGCTTTTTAAATCATATAAGCGCGGCTGCATTGAGTGAAGCCGCGCTTTTTTATGTCTGTGAATAGGGTAGTCAGTTTTTTAAAAGGTGGCCATTCGGCTACTTTCTTAACGCCATAGTAGGTCACTCATTTAATGCAATGGATATAACACTAAAAACCGTCGCTTTTGATTTGTGGTTAAATGCTCATCAAGTAGCTGGGTAATTTTTTGCTCTGCTTGTTGTGGCTCATAGTGTTGTTTTAACTGTTTAATTTGTTGTTTGAGTTGCTCACTCAATGTTTGCCATTGCTGGCGCTGCTGCTCTAGAGCGATTAACCTTGTTGCCGCAGCATCGCCAAATTCCGCTGCCAGTTGATTGTAGTCTTGTTGTTGCAGGGCATCTTTTAGCTCAGTGTTTAAAGCTTTTAGATCGTTACTAGGTTTAAGTGCCTGGGTAATACGCTCAGGTTGCTCGCCCTCTAAATTAGATAACAATTGTTGCTTTAATTCATCACTAATATGGTTGTTCTGATTAATTTCAAGCTTGGCAATTGTATAGTGCTGCCACTCATTATCATCGTTAAATAAAAGAGTGATTTCAGCTGCATTGAAGTAGCGTTGTTGAAAAGCGATCATTGCAATTAATTGTTCGCTTAGCGGCAAATGAGCGAGTTGTTGCTGCAGCTCTGCCAGCGCTATTTTAAAGCTGAGGTAGCGATTAAATAGCTCACTATTGATTTCGCATGCAGCTAACTTTTCGCACTGTTTTAGAGCCTGCGAAGCACTAAACTCACCGGACTCTTGGCTAGCTAAAATAACGTGTTCAAAAATGCTATCGATTGCCATCGGTTGATCGACATGTGGTGGCGTTGCACTTGTAAGCTTATCGTCGCTGAGTAAAAAAATCATAGCTGTGCTAGTGATAGATATCACTAACACTAAAATGAGCAACTGCTTCATTGTTTATAAGCCTAATTTTTTCAAGCGATTAGCATGTTGACG
Organism: Pseudoalteromonas sp. SG41-1; assembly: GCF_014164575.1. Lineage (NCBI taxonomy): Bacteria > Pseudomonadati > Pseudomonadota > Gammaproteobacteria > Alteromonadales > Pseudoalteromonadaceae > Pseudoalteromonas > Pseudoalteromonas sp. SG41-1. Next base: position 26,353 of record NZ_JACJFL010000028.1, on the reverse strand, counting down.
GTAGACTGTCAGTGGATCGGTTGCAAATAAATGATGAAAGCCAATCAGTTGATTCACTTCATCAAGGTGATTCATGCGGTAATTATCTTTTAATACATAACCTAAATGGCTACTACAACGAGAGACTAAGCCATCGTCATCGCCTGGGATCAGTATTGCAGTGATCGCCAGTGCTGCATCTGATGGGTCAAATATATTTGTTAAAGTTCGAGTACCACTCCAAGAAAAGTAATATACGCCATTACTGGCATACATAGGTCCTTGCTGGCATTGCTCAGCAGGTAGGCCTTCTGGATATTTTTGATTAAAGGCCAGGGCGCCCTCAGTGGTTAAGCTCTCCAGTGCACCAAGCGCATCTTGTGGTAACTGACTATTGCCAGAGAGTAATGCGATTAACCCGCCAAATGCATCAAAGGCTGTTTTAGCTATACCTTCTAGCTTAGATCCAGGAGTCAGTCCTTGGCGCACCACATCAGCAACAGGGCTACCAAAATTAACACCGCCAACACTGGTCGCTGAGGCAACTAAGTCGGGGCGTAGTGAGGCAACATAGCGAATACTTTGCGCACCTTGACTATGACCAATGAGATTTACTTTTGTTGTACCAGTTAGCGCAATAATCTGTTCAACTTGCTGTAGTAACTGCTCGCCTCGTTGTTCAGAATTATTCAGCGAGGATACGGCCGTGACGAAAACCTGTGCGCCATCACGACTGAGGCTTGCTGGTACCCGATAAAAATAATCGACACCTAATACATCGTCAAAACCCATCAAGCCATGTGCTAATACAATTGGGTATTTAGTTTGGGTATAGCCTGCATTAGCGCTATTACTGAAGATAAATAGCAGGCAGCATAAGTATAGAGTGGTTATTTTTTTCATGATCAGTGCTCTTTTATTGTGTGTGTTTGATCACGCTTTGAACTGCTGTTTACAGACAAAGTGTGTGGAGTTTTTGTTCTAATTAGTTAATAGAGCAAATTTTGAGCTGAAATTCAATGTTAATATTAAGTTAAATTAACATGCAATTTGTAGTATTAGTTATATGTTTATCAATTCGACTAGTTAGTACCTGTATTTAGTTTATTTATCATGGTTAGTTTGGTAAAGTCCGCGTCGTCCTCATCCTGTAGGACATCCTGTTGATGATGCACTCGAAAGGGTGCTCGTATTGATAGCTTCTCCCCAGTTTGCTATACCGGCCCAGCATTAATTTGTTGGGTCGTTTTTTTGTCTCTGTTATTTATTATGCTATTGATTGCACTTCATAGAACAAGTGATACCATTGAATCTCATTTTCATTTTGAAAGGAATGCGTGATGGTTAAATCAATTGCGATATTAGGTCTTTCGTTATCAAGCCTATTAGTCTCTGGTGTTGCCTGTGCTGATTGGCAGGTTAACAATGATCAAAGCAAAGTAAGTTTTGTGTCTATTAAGTCAAATAGTATTGCTGAAGTGCATCACTTCAAAAATGTGTCAGGTAGTTTAGCTGAAGATGGCTCTTTCTCAGTTGATATTGATCTGAGCTCAGTTGAAACGATGATCCCTATCCGTAATGAACGCATGACCAAGTTGTTATTTGAAACAGCGAAGTTTCCAACCGCAACCATAACAGCTAATTTAAGCACGCAATTAAAAGCGCTTAAGCCTGGCCAACATGTATTTAAAGGTATTAGTGCTGAACTTGATTTTCATGGTGCTAAGAAAGAGATTACACTGGATGTTATAGCCAACTTGTCATCGCAAGGGGATATCAGCGTTTCATCAATGAGCCCAATTATCATTAATGGCGCAGACTTTGCTGTCATTGATGGCATTATGCAATTGCAAAAGTTAGCAGGTTTACCATCGATAGCAACGGCAGTACCTGTTAGTTTTTCATTAACGATGAACAAGCTTAAATAATGCACTCTTTGAATGAGCTTGCCACTGCACTTGAGCAGCCAAGCAAGCCATTTTCTCAATGGCAGCCGCAGCATTGTGGCGAGCTGCCAATTATCATCAATCAGCAAGGTGAGTGGTTATACGGTGGCAGTAAAATTACTCGTATCGCTATGGTTAAGCTGTTTGCCTCAGTTCTTTGCAAAGAGCAGGATACTTTTTACTTAAAAACACCAATCGAAAAAATAGCTATTACTGTCCATGATGCTCCCTTTATAATCGTAAATTGGCGCTTTGAAATGACAGAGCAAGGGCAAGTGTTATGTTGTGTGGATAATTTACAGCGAACTTGGCTAGTAACCTGCGAACAACCTTTAGTAGTACAAGATTATCAGGGCAATGATGTGCCGTATTTACAGTTACCGTATGGCTGTAGTGCTCGGGTATCAAGAAGTGTGTTTTATCAGTGGGCAGAAATAGCACAAGCTGATAAGCAAGGCTATTTCATTCAATCTGCGGGTCAGCGTTTTTACTTAAACGTGTGATTAAGCATCTGATTCAGGCGTTTGTTCAACATCAGTAGGTGGTATTGCAACAATTGGCCCTAGGAACCATTCATCTAACTTCTTAGCAACTTCAGGTAATCCTGTGCCTTTTAAAGATGAAAACGCGTGAACGGTAATATCACCTTCTAAGCTGCTTAACTCGCGACGAACTTGCAGCACCTGTGCTTTACGTGCACCTTGCTTTAGTTTGTCGGCTTTAGTTAATAGTGCCAATACTGGAATTTCACTACCAATTGCCCAATTAATTAAATCGCGGTCTAAATCTTTAAGAGGATGACGAATATCCATTAAGATCACGATACCTTTTAAACTTTGACGTTTTTGCAGGTATTCACCTAATGACTTTTGCCATTTCTTTTTCATTTCGATCGGTACCTTAGCAAAACCATAGCCAGGTAAATCGATTAGACGCATATCATCAACATCGGCTAATTCAAATGTGTTGATCAGTTGCGTACGGCCAGGGGTTTTACTAGTACGTGCCAGCTTTTGGTCAGTTAATGCATTTAGGGCGCTAGACTTACCGGCGTTGGAGCGGCCAGCAAAGGCAACTTCAATTCCCGTATCAGCAGGCAATTTAGTGATATCTGGAGCGCTGGTAACGAACGATGCAGTGTTATATTTGATACGAGATTTGAGCACAGGCTCTCCTAGAAACTTAATTAAGTATTACAGCGAGTAAACTTTACTTAATTAAAGTTCACTTAAGGGGCGCATTTTATACTATTACTACACTATTAAAAAGCGCATTTGGACTAAGATAACAGCCTAAAATCAACTAAAATGATATGGTCAAAGCTTAATCTAGGTCAAAACCCTATAATTTATAAGTTTAATATGAGTAGAAAACGTGCCAGAGAATTTATTATCGTGTAGAATATATAAATCACAACATCCATATTGTAGATGATACAGGGTCGGAAACAGAGAATTCACCATGAAAAAAATAGCACTATCTTTAACTATATTGCTTGGTGCGTTGTCAGCAAGCAACGCAACAGCATTTGATGGCGATGTAAACGCAGGTAAAGAAAAATCAGCAACGTGTGCGGCTTGTCACGGCCCAGACGGTAATGCGCCGGTTAATATCTACCCAAAACTTGCAGGCCAACACGCGGATTATATTTATAAGCAACTTACTGAATTGAAGTTAGGTATGACTTCAGGCGGTAAAGAGGGTCGTATGGATCCAGTCATGAGCGCGATGGCAATGCCATTGAACGATCAAGACATGAAAGATTTGGCTGCTTATTTTTCGTCACTTAACATGTCTGAAGGTGAGACACCTAAAGATATCGTTGACGTTGGCGCCATGCTTTATAAAGCAGGTGACGCAGAACGTGGTATTCCAGCATGCGCAGCATGTCATGGTCCACGTGGTAATGGCTCATCATTAGCTAAGTTTCCAAAAATTTCTTTTCAACATCCAGAATACATCAAGTCACAGCTTGAGAAATTCCGTGATGGTGTGCGTCATAATGATTTAAATGGCATGATGCAAGATATTGCCAAAAAGCTAACTGACAAAGATATCGAAGTGCTTTCTAAGTACTTAGGTGGACTACACTAAAGTAGTATAGATTAATTTTATTATTAATCCTAAAATCTATAGTGGTTACAAAAAGCAGCTCAGGCTGCTTTTTTTGTATTTTTTGTTTTGTCGATATTACCTCTTTCCTTGTAAGACATTGACCATATCCTGCTGTAAGCCAAATCCTATTTTTATTTTTGTTTTTATTATAACTCATTGTAATTTAATGTTTTGGTTATGTTGCAATTTGTATTGCGTAAGAAAAATTATATAAATTAGTTGTAACAAAATTATTAATGCGTAAATTAACCCCTGTCGCTGAAACAATAAGAACAAAATGGACTAAACTACACGGAAAGTAGTGTGACGTGATTATCGGGGATAAGACATCGGTTGATGTCACCGAAGGAATATTAAAAAAGAGTCAATGAAGACCGAGAATAATAAAATCTCACGGAAGTTTAAAATAAAAACAAAATGGAATGTTACACGGAAGGTAAAAATAATAACAACATGGAACAACAAAAATAATAACAATAATAAAGACTAAAAAGTCGAAGGGAGAAGTGTCCAGTTAAATGGCGCTCAGATTAGCAGGCGGTAGAGATGTTTTCTCTACCGCCTTTTTATTTGTCCTGTTACAATAGCCATTGTTTATACTTAAATGTATAGAAAGTGCGCAAGTAGTCGAGTTACCCAACCTCAATCCGCACAAACCGAATTCTTCTGGCAAGGCCAGCATCGCAACGCTAAAATGCGCGTTGCTCAAAACCTCTTAAGTGAGATGATCAAGATATGAGTAGAACTAAAAAGTCACGTAAAATCCCGTCTAACGGTCCTGTTCGTTTAAGCAAAGATAAGCTTAAAGAAATGCGTGCATTGAAAGAACAACGCGTTAAAAAGACCAAAGGTGCAAAGCCAGGTTCACGTAATTCGATAGACGCTTTACAGCCTGAGAGTAATAGTAATCAGCAACATAAAGATAAACGTGTTGGTAGTAAAAAACCAATCCCTTTAATTGCCGTTGCAGCTGAACCAGTTATTGAGCTTAAACGTAACTTGAAGCCACAAGTTGAACTGAAAAAAGTAGTTCAGCCTGAACTTTCACCAGAGCAAGAATTAGAAGCGCTAGAAAATGATGAGCGCTTATTGAAGCTGGTTGAGTTACATGAAAGTGGCCAGTTATTAACAGGTAAAGATGCTAAATACTTCAACAGCCGTATTGCACGTCATCAAGTGTTATGTGAATTGCTTGGTATTGAAGACGAAGCTGACGATTTTGATGATGAAGAGTTTAGCGAAGAAGCTAATAGTGACTTTGATCATTACTTGTCGAATGATTTAGCCAATGAATGGTTAGATGACGAGGACGATAAATAATGAACATAATGATCTTGGCTCTGAGTGTTGGCGCTGTGATCATTGCGGGGCTGGCATTTTATGCTGGCCAATTACTGTATAAACTCAGTGCGCAAAAAAAACTGATCGCGAAAGAGCAGGTAAAGCAGCAAGCTAAGTTAGCTAAGTCACGCTTAGAGCGAAATGCCAAGCTCGCAGACAGCATTCATTTAATCGCCCGTGCTATGCACCAAGAGCAATGTGAGTTCTCAGAAGGGAGTTTGCGTATTTGGGTGCTAATGTCGCAATACAGCTTTACGGATGACGAAGACCTTCCAGGGCGTTATCCAGGCATATTTGCGATGTATGAAGTGGTAAAAGAAATGCCAACTCATGACGCTCGTAAAAAATATTCGAAAAAAGAAATATTTAAACAAGACAGCGCTCGCTGGCGTGCTGAAGAAACTCATGCAGAGCAAATTAAAGCTGACTGTGAGAAAATCATTGAAGAGTTTAAAGCAGCCCCTGGTAGCGAAAACGTGGTGTTTAACTAATTTTATAGTATCAATAAAAAAGCAGACCTCGGTCTGCTTTTTTTATGCTTGTGCACTCAGATTAAATTACCCGAGAGAACCGAGTCGCGTTAATCTGTTTTTGTAAATGAGCATCAAAACACATACAAATGATACGAATAAACAAATTGCCGCGTGCTGTGACGGTTATTAAGTCTGCATTGATAGTTACCATGCCATCTGCTATTAGCGGCTCAAGAGCTTGCAGTGAGCTGGCAAAGTAATCTTTAAAGTCGAGTTGATAGCTATTAGCAATACTTTGCATATTCAGTTCAAAGTGGCAAATAAGCTGTTTTATCACATCAGCGCGAATAACGTCATCATTATCAAGTTTCATACCTTTGCTGATAGCACTGCCAAGCTGATTATCAATCGCGTGATAGTAATGCTTTAACTCTTTTTGATTTTGCAAAATAGCAGTGCCAATTTGTGAAATTGATGACACCCCTAAACCCAGTAAATCACAGTCACCATGAGTGGTGTAGCCTTGAAAATTACGATGTAATTGCTGACTATTTTGTGCAATAGCTAACTCATTACTGGTTTTTGCAAAGTGATCCATACCAATAAACTGATAACCTGCGTTACTCATTTGTTCTAAGGTATTCTTAAACATGGTGAGCTTATCGTGAGCGCTAGGTAAATCTGCATCCTTAATTTTTCGCTGAGCGGCAAAGCGATCCGGTAAGTGCGCGTAATTAAATACCGATACACGATCAGGACTAAGGGCAATTAATTGCTCAATAGTCTCTTTAAAGCTCTCAGGGGTTTGCAGTGGTAAGCCATAAATCATATCTGCATTGATTGATTTGAAGCCGAGTTCACGCGCTTCACCAATCAAACTTTTTACTGCATCAGCACTTTGTGGACGGTTAACGGCAAGCTGTACATCATCATTAAAGTCTTGAATGCCAAATGATACACGGTTAAAGCCAAGGCTACGCAAGTGGCTGAGCATGTCAGTTGCCAGTGAGCGAGGGTCTATTTCAATGCCACGCTCCGCATCGGGAGCAAACTTAAAGTGCAGCTCAAGTAGCGCGATTAAACGGCTCATTTGGCTGGTTGTTAAAAAAGTGGGCGTGCCACCGCCTAAATGCAGTTGCTGTACTTGATAGCTATCAAATAGCAGCGCTTGAGCGATGATTTCTTTTTCAAGATAATCTAGGTATAAGTCAGCTTTTGATTGATGGCGGGTTATTACTTTATTACAGCCACAGTAATAGCAAAGCTGACTGCAAAACGGAATGTGGATATATAAAGATAAGCTGCGACTGTTTGATGAGTTAATTGCACTGATCAAGTCTTGTTGTTGATAGCCATCATTAAACGACAATGCTGTGGGGTAGGAGGTGTATCTTGGTCCAGACACATTGTACTTATTTATTAAGCTTTGATCCCATTTGGGTAAATTAATCATCACGCGCACCTTTTATATCATTTTCGTTAGTATAAAAAGGATGCGTCGAGGGAATATTGATCTACAACAAAAAAGAGTGCCGAAGCACTCTTTTGCTTATCAATATTGGCTTACTTAAGCTTAAACTGATTAACGGTTTTATTTAGTAAGCTGGCAAGCTCGTTAAGGTCTCTGGCTTCATCAGCAAGCTCAAGGGCATGATCTGCAGTGCTGTTCACTAAGTGATTAATTGCCGCTAAACTATTATTTATATCTTCGGCAACCACCGTTTGTTGCTCGGTTGAGGTGGCAATGTGATGACTTTGATCTTGTACTTTAGTCACTGAGTCAGCAATGTTTTGCAATGCATCTAGTACTTCTTGAGTTTGTGTAACCGAGCTTTGCGCGCGCTCTTGTCCTTGTTGCATCATAGTTGAAGCTTGCTGTGCAATTTGCTGTAAGCGTGAGATCATGTTGCGAATATCATCAGTTGACTCTTGTGTGCGACTGGCCAACGAGCGAACTTCATCGGCAACGACCGCAAAGCCACGGCCTTGCTCACCAGCACGGGCGGCTTCAATTGCAGCGTTCAGCGCCAGCAAATTGGTTTGCTCTGCAATGGAATTGATCACATCAACTACGGCGCCGATGTTACCACTTTCTTGCTCTAGGCCTGCGACCACTTTAGCAGCTTCGCCAATATGGTCAGCTAAGGCGGTCATCACGCTTTGTGCATTTTGCGAGCGAGTGGCGCCATCTGCGGTGATTTGTTGGACTTCCTCAGCTGCATTGTTGGTGTGTTGTGCATTACGCGAGATCTCCATAACCGTGGTCGCCATTTCGGTTACTGCAGCGCTAACACTATCAACCTGCTGTTTTTCTTGTTGAATTTCGTCATTAGTTTGTTGCGAAACCGATTTTAATTGTGCCGCCGCATCGGTAAGTTGTTCAGCCTGTGCTGCGGTATTAAGCATCATAACGTGCAACTTATCAATAAAGGTATTCATATGATGAGCTAACTGGCCAACTTCATCTTTGCTATCAATAGTAATTTTTTGGGTTAAATCGCCATCCCCAGAAGCAATATCGCGCATGATATGGGTCAAGGTGATGATCGGCTGTGAGATCATTTTTGTAGCCCACAAAATCATTGCCATGATGATTAATAAAATAATAATGACCGAGCTGGTGGTGGTCATGACCGCGTCATTTACTGGCTCATCAATCATAGTGCGTGGCACTAAAATACCCACGTACCAGTTTAGATAAGGATGCTCTAATTGTAAGCGGTTATAAACCACAAAGTACTCTTGTCCTTGTAAGGTTACCTTGGCATCACCAGCGACGTTATTTTTCATTTGCTGGTTGAGCGAACTGAAGCCTTGCGTGTCGCTAAATTGTTTTTCAAGTACTTCTAACCCCTCTTTACCGTTAGGACCTTCATCGGTGATTGAAAGTTTATGGTTGGTACGTTTTGATAAATGCACCACTTTTTGGTCGCCATCGAGTAAAAAGCCAAAACCTTGACCGTTAAAACGAATATCTTCGACCATTTTATTGATTTTATTCAGTTGTAAATCGACGCCACCAAAACCAATTAGTTCGCGTTGCTTATTATAAACAGGCTGTTGCACAACCGCAGAGGCATTACCTGTGGTTAAATCAACTGAAATGGGCCCGACATATAAACGGTTAATTTTTAATGCATCTTGCCACCAACCACGTTTATAAGCGTAATACGGCTGGCCATTATAGTGGGTAGTACGTTCATGCTCTTTAAAATATTCACCGGTTTTGGCGGAGGCAAAAAATGCCGAGAGAATATTTTCATCATTGCCACTAATGCGTATAAAGTCTTGATTTACTTCTTCGTAGCCTGGCGCGCCTTGGAGTGTTTGGTCGCGTTTATCCCATGCGTCAAACCAGTTAACGAGATGAGGATTATTCACAAAAGTTTCTACAACTTTGCCATATTGAGCAAAATAGCTCTGCATTGACAGCTGTTCGCTTTGTAAGTAGCTGTATGCTTCACGTTCAATACTTTGACGAGACAAGGCGGCGATATGGTTCACAAAGTAAGCCGAGGCAATAAGTAACAGCACACTGATAGTGCCACCAATTAATAACAGGATTTTTTTTCGTAATGATAGATTTCGTAACATAAGTGCACACATTCTTATTATTTAGTAGAGTAAGCACTCTTATCTAATCATATCTTTATCTTAATCGCTATTGTGTGCGATGAGAGAAGTGAACAAATTTCTATTTAATTGTAAGGGTGATGTTACGTGGCGGGTAAAAATAAAGACCAATTAATAGTATTGGGCGCAGGTTGGTTGGGTCAGCCATTGTGCTTACAACAGCTCGCAAAAGGTTGGGATGTTCAAGGCACCCATCGCAGCGCAGAGCATCAACATGCTTTTCAGCGCCAGTTAGTATTTGCAGATCAGCAATTAGCTCATCAACTAGATTTACATAATGCGTGGTGGGTGTGTGCTATACCACCACGTAGTCGCCACGCTGATAGCCATTATTTAGCCACGTTAAAATTAGCCATTGAACTGGCAGGCACCATGAATGCAAAAGGCTTTTTGTTGTGTTCATCAACGGCTGTGTATGCTCAAGATAATCTAACCTATACAGAGCAAAGTGAGATTAAAGTAAGCACTGCACGCCAACAGCCATTAATTGATGCTGAGCAACTGGTATTAAATGCGGGTGGAAAAGTACTTAGACTCGGTGGTTTAATTGGGCCAGAGCGAGAGCCTGGGCGTTTTGTGGCAGGCAAAGAACTACAAAGTTCGAGCAACCAAACCGTTAATATGGTGCAGCAACAAGATGTTATTAATGCGATTGTTACTGTGTTGGAGAATTGGCAAGTTGCAGCGTCAATTTACAATGTAGTCAACCCAGCTCATCCAACCAAAGCAGATTACTATCAGCAAAAATGCCAGCAATACGGAACAACCCCCCCTACATTTACGAGTGACGAAAGCGCCGAACGCATCATTGATGGTTCGGCTATTGAATCACTTGGTTTTAACTATCAGTTTGCTATTTAAAACGACGGTAATACGCCTTTAGGTAATAAATTACACAACTCACCTTGCTGTAATAATAAATTAGCTGCTTCGATATCTGGGCCAAAATAACGGTCTTTATCGTAGTAGCTCACTTTTGTGCGCAGTGTTGCTTTAGCTTGTTCAACTTTGGCTGATGCCTGCAATGGCTTTCTAAATTCTAACCCTTGCGCAGATGCCAACCATTCAATTGCCAGTACGCCTTGCGTGTTATCAGCCATTTCTTGCAGACGACGTGCTGCAAAAGTTGCCATAGAAACATGATCTTCTTGGTTAGCTGAAGTTGGTAAGCTATCCACAGAAGCAGGATGCGCCAATGATTTATTTTCAGACGCTAATGCTGCTGCGGTTACTTGTGCAATCATAAAGCCTGAATTAACGCCGCCGTTTTCAACTAAGAAAGGTGGCAACTTTGATAAGTTTGAATCAATGAGTAACGCAATACGACGCTCAGCTAGTGCACCAATTTCGGCAATCGCTAATGCTAAATTGTCGGCTGCCATAGCCACAGGCTCGGCGTGGAAGTTACCTCCCGAAATAATATCGCCTACATCAGCAAATACTAATGGGTTGTCGGTTACACCATTAGATTCACACAACAACACTTCGGCTGCTTGGCGAATTTGCGTTAAACACGCACCAAGTACTTGTGGCTGACAGCGTAGGCAATACGGGTCTTGTACTTTTTCACAATCCACATGAGCTTCGCTGATCTGTGAATGTTCACCGAGCATATCGCGAAACATTGCCGCGGTATCGATTTGACCAAGTTGGCCACGAATTTCATGAATACGTGCATCAAATGGCGAGCGACTTCCCATTGCTGCTTCAATACTAATTGAGCCAATCGCGCAGCTTTGTGCATATAAATCCTCAGCCCGAAATAGCCCTTGAAGCGCAAATGCGGTAGAGGCTTGAGTGCCATTTAACAAAGCCAAGCCTTCTTTAGCAGCCAGTGTTAATGGCTCAAGACCGGCTATTTTAAGACCGTCAGCAGCGCTAATGAGTTTACCTTGATAGCGCATTTCGCCTTCGCCGAGCAGTGGTAAACACATATGTGAAAGTGGCGCTAAATCGCCAGATGCACCTACCGAGCCTTTTTTTGGCACGCATGGATAGACTTGTGCAGCAAGTAACTGCATAAAGAATTCGATCACTTTTAGGCGAATGCCAGAAAAGCCACGTGATAATGAATTAATTTTCAATACCATCATTAATCGTACTGTGCTGTCATCCATATAAGCACCGATGCCCGCAGCATGGGAAAGTACAATGGATCGCTGGAGTAACTCTAATTCATGTTCAGCAATTTTAGTATTGGCGAGTAAGCCAAAACCGGTATTAATGCCATAAACCGTTCTGTGTTGATCAATCACGTCTTGCACGGTTTGTGCACTGGCTGCTATTTTTATCTCGCTATCTTTGGCGAGCGTTAACGTCACTGGTGATAAATTAATTTGGCGCAGTGTTGCTAAATCGAGCTTTCCAGGTGTTAGGGTGAGTTTAAACATGATTATTCCTTATTTAACATTGGCAGGTCGAGGCCTTGCTCGGTCGCACAATTAATTGCAATATCGTAACCTGCATCCGCGTGGCGCATAACGCCCGTTGCAGGATCATTCCATAATACGCGGCCAACCCGCGCAGCTGCTTCGTCGGTGCCATCAGCAACAATGACTACGCCAGAATGTTGGCTAAAGCCCATACCTACACCACCACCATGATGAAGTGACACCCATGTTGCACCTCCTGCGGTATTCAGTAATGCATTAAGTAATGGCCAATCTGATACTGCATCTGAGCCGTCTTTCATTGCTTCGGTTTCACGGTTTGGACTCGCAACTGAGCCTGAGTCTAAATGGTCACGGCCGATCACAATCGGTGCTTTAAGCTCACCATTTTTGACCATCTCATTAAACGCCAGCGCTAAACGAGCGCGGTCTTTTAAGCCAACCCAGCAAATACGAGCAGGTAAGCCCTGGAATTGAATACGTTCACGAGCCATATCAAGCCAGTTATGTAAGTGTTTGTCGTCAGGAATAAGCTCTTTCACTTTTGCGTCGGTTTTATAAATATCTTCAGGATCGCCTGATAATGCCACCCAACGGAATGGACCAATTCCTTCGCAAAATAATGGACGAATATAAGCTGGCACAAAACCTGGGAAATCAAAGGCATTTGTTACGCCTTCGTCAAATGCCATTTGACGAATGTTATTGCCGTAGTCAGTTGTTGCAGCACCAGCTTGTTGTAGTGCTAACATTGCGTTGACTTGCACAGCCATCGATTGCTTAGCTGCTTTGACAACCGCTTGTGGATCTTGTTCACGCATTTTAGCCGCGTGTTGCATGCTCCAACCTTGCGGTAAATAGCCATTCAACGGGTCGTGAGCAGAGGTTTGATCGGTCACTACATCGGGAGTAATAGCTCGGTTAACAAGCTCACTAAATACATCAGCGGCATTACCAAGTAAGCCGACTGACAGCGCTTCGCCTTTGCCACACGCCTCGTTGATAAGCTCCAGTGCATGATCTAAATCGGTTGCTTTAACATCCACATAGCGGGTTTTGATCCGAAAATCGATACGCGTTTCATCGCATTCAACTACGAGTGCGCTAAATCCCGCCATGGTTGCCGCAAGTGGCTGCGCGCCGCCCATACCGCCTAAGCCACCGGTTAGCACCCACTTTCCAGCAGCGTCACCATTAAAATGTTGTTTTGCCATCGCTACAAAGGTTTCGTAGGTACCTTGTACTATGCCTTGTGATCCAATGTAGATCCATGATCCCGCAGTCATTTGGCCATACATCATCAAACCAAGTTTATCGAGCTCGTTAAAATGCTCCCAATTAGCCCAGTGAGGTACTAAGTTTGAGTTGGCAATTAATACTCGCGGTGCATTACTGTGAGTTTTAAATACCCCAACAGGTTTGCCTGATTGTACGAGTAGCGTTTCGTCGTCTTCGAGTCTGTCGAGAGTTTCGATGATTTTATCAAAGCAAGGCCAATCACGCGCTGCACGACCAATCCCACCGTACACAACTAAAGCATGTGGATGTTCGGCTACTTCAGGATCTAAATTATTCATTAACATGCGCTTAGCTGCTTCGGTGAGCCAGCTCTTAGCGCTGATTTTATCGCCGTGTGGGGCGCGGATAACGCGAGATTCATCAAGTCTGTTGTTCATAGATTACTCCTGTTGTATATACAAGCTTATTGGTTTCAAAAAATACGCTGTGAAGCGCATCATTTTTGATTTTTATATTCTTTCTAATGTTATTTTTTACATATTACTTTTTAAAAGTTAAATGTCCGCCTAAGCGATACTTACTACCCGGTGATACTAAACGGGCAAAACTAACAATCCCAGATGATGACCAAGTACGCCTAATCACCTGTAAGCATGGCTCTTCATGGTATAAATTAAGCCATTGGCACATTTCGCTGTTAGGCATTATTGCTTCTACCGTATGGCGCGCTTCCGTTAATGGTGCGACGCTCGATAAATATTCGTGCGGAGTTAACGCAGTAAAATCTTGTTGAAAGTAGCTTGTTGCTAGTGCAGGGTTAACAAAGCGCTCCTCAACTTGCAGTGGCTGTTCGTTTTCGTTATGCACTAATACACTGCGATACACCACGCTATCTACTTCAACACCCAGTGCAATCGCAATTGGCGCAACGGCGCTGATAGATTCAAGCACTAATACTGTACAGCTATAATTGCCGTTACGGGCCTTGACTTCATCTGCTATATTTTTGATTTCAAGCAATGATGATTGCGATTTAAAACTGGCAACGAACGTGCCTAAACCTTGACTACGAGTCAGTATACCCGCTTCGGTGAGCTCGCTTAATGCTCGGCGCGCAGTCATTCGACTAACACTAAATTGTTCTGCTAATTCATTTTCAGAAGCCACACGTTGGTTTTCAAGCCATGCGCCGCTGCGGATATTATCAACAATAAATTGCTTTATTTGTGCGAACTTAGGTGTCGTCATTTGAATTATTATGGTCTTTTAAATTTGTTATTAACTATAAGATGGCATATTTACCTTGTATATACAAGATGACTTGTTAGACTGATAAAAAATAATTTTCGGAGTTAATATGACAACAATCACTGCAAATGATCCGGCTAATGACTGGGATTTATTGATCACAGATGCCAATATCGCAACTATGGATTGCAGTATTGCAGCCCCTTATGGCGCCATCGAAAATGCAGCATTGGCTATCCGCAAAGGTGTCATTGTGTGGTTGGGTAAACAAGCCGATTTACCTAAATTCGACGTATTAGCAACGCCGATGCTTTCAGCAAAAGGGCAGTGGCTAACACCTGGTTTAATTGATTGTCATACCCACTTAGTGTTTGCCGGCTCAAGAGCTGAAGAGTTTGAACAGCGTTTACAAGGTGTTAGTTACGAGCAAATAGCAGCGCAAGGTGGGGGGATCGCTAGTACGGTAGCAGCAACACGAGCTGCGGATCATGAGGCTTTATTTGTGCTCGCGAAGGATCGTCTCAATGCCCTCTATGCCGAGGGAGTGAGTACCGTTGAGATCAAATCTGGTTACGGACTTGATTGCGAAAATGAAGTTAAAATCCTCGAAGTGGCACGTTTGTTAGGTGAAAATCACCCGATTGATGTAAAAACGACATTTTTGGGGGCGCATGCCCTACCTTTGGAATATAAAGGTCGCAGTGATGAGTATATCGATCTGGTTTGTAATGAGATGCTTGAGCAAGTGGTTACTGCAAATTTAGCCGATGCTGTCGATGTGTTTTGCGAAAATGTTGGTTTTAGTAATGAGCAAACTCGCCGAGTTTTTAATGCCGCAAAAAAACATAATTTGCCAGTGAAATGTCATGCTGAACAGCTTTCAAATCAGCAAGGAGCACAATTAGTCGCTGAATTTAATGGGTTATCTGCTGATCATATTGAACATTTAGATGAAGCTGGAGTAAAGGCCATGGCTGCAGCAGGCACTGTGGCGGTATTATTACCCGGGGCATTTTATTTTTTACGCGAAACCAAACAGCCGCCAATTGAGCTATTAAAGCAGTATCAAGTACCAATAGCGATTTCGACAGACTTTAATCCAGGTACATCACCCTTGTGTTCTTTGCAATTAATGATGAATATGGGGTGTACTTTATTTCGCTTAACTCCTGAAGAAACTCTCGCCGGAGTTACGCGTAATGCCGCAAAAGCTTTGGGTTTAACTGATCGCGGAGTGTTAAAAGTCGGCATGCGTGCCGATATAGCTCATTGGCAAATATCCCACCCAGCACAATTAAGTTATCAATTTGGCGTGAATAAACTGTTAAATCTGTGGATTTTGGGTAGACTAAATTAGTCTGTTGTAATGTTGTACTCAAAAAATGATTTTAATTGCGCTATTAACAAATACGGGACTTGAATATTCTGCAGGGAGCGCTTTTTTAAACAATATATTGACGCCTACTTTTTTAGCCGGCGCTATTTTTATGGCGATGATCTGTGCCTTGTGCGTGGTTAAAAAGCCATTACTGCGCTTTAGCTATCTCAGCAATGGGGTACTTGGGTTGGCAGTATTAAGCGGCGGCTTTAACTTTTTGGAGTTACTATTTGCACTGAGTATTGGTTTGCATTTATGGCTGGCATTTTCGCAAAATAAGTGGACTATGCTCACTTTGAGCTGTTGCTCAGCACTCGTATTTACGGTGTGCTTAGCGGCTCATTTACTACTTGAGTTACCTCTTTATTTAATTGTACTGGCGAGCATTGTACTGGCGATGTCTGGCTATTTTGATGATGAAGAACTTGTTGCTGAGGCTGATGACGCAGCGCATATAAATCACTTTATGGAGCCTGCGCCGTTATTAAATCTTCCCGATATTAAGCAGTTACGCCAAGGCTATTACGACTGGCGTAAAAACAATCAACAACGAGCTGCGTTGGTGGTTATCCGGTTGGAGGGGTTTGCTCAGGTTAATCAGCATATTGGCCGAGACTTTGGGGATTTACTATTAGCGCAGTCTGCAAACCGTATTAAGCAGCTACTGCTTATTGAAGAAGTGATTAATTTAGCTGGGGAACAAAAATTAGCTCACCTTGGTGGCCTAAATTTTGCGTTTATATGTAATTTAGCGCAGCAAAAACATCTACATGAGCAATTAATCAATCAAATACTAGGGGCCACCTTGAAGCCGTTTAATGTGGCTAATTGCACTATTAAAGTCAATGCACGGGCCAGTTTCGTTGATTGCGATGAACAAGAAAATAGCTTTGATAATTTAATTTCGTTTGCTTACCTCGCTTTAGATAGCCACCCAAAACAACAAGTGGTGGTGTACCATCAACAAATGAGAATAGAGCAATTAGAACAGCAAGCGCGTTTGAAAGAATTAGCAAATATCGATTTTTCTAGCGAACTTGAATTGTATTTCCAACCCATCATTTGCAATCACGATGAAAAAATTGAATTTTTAGAGTTGTTACTGCGTTGGCAACATCCCAGACAAGGGATTTTATCGGCTAATCGATTTATTGATGATATACGTGTTGCAGGGCTTGCTTATCCATTAGCCACATTTGTTATTGAACGCGCCGCAGAGCTTGCAATGGCACTGCGCATGGAAGGCATAACGATGCCTTTGAGTATCAATTTATTTGGCTCTGAAATGCTAAATGAAGAATTTATCGAATTCCTTGATCACATTTTTATCGAACATCAACTACAAGCTGGCGATTTAATTGTCGAGTGTCCACTTAATCTGTTTATGAGTTTAGATGAGCAAGGTAAAGCAATGGTCGCACGCATCAATAGCATTGGTATTAAAGTCTGTGTGGATGGCCTTGGTGATAGCCCTATTTGGCTTGCTAAGTTACCAAATTTAGCCGTTGCATATGTAAAAATAGCGCCTTCATTAACAGCTGATTTCAGTCATCAAAGCCATGTTCGTAGTTTGATCAGCGGTATGGTTGATATGCATAACCAACAAAATGCGAAGGTAATTTGCGAAGGGGTAGAAACACTGGAGCAGCTTAATTTTGTAAAAAGTTTAAACGCCTATGCTGCGCAGGGTTATTACTATAGTCATCCACTGAGCAGTGTTGGCATGATCTCTTGGTTAAAACAATGGCAAATAGAGCATCCGTAATCGTTTTTTAGTTTGCTTTGGCTTGTAAATAAGCATTCACGAGAGCTGTGATTATTTGCCCTGCATCGCTCATTCCAGCCTGTATACCACTAGGATGTTGGTTGGGGGCTGCTTCACATAAATGCAAGTATTGGCTGTTTACTTGACTGGCAGCTAAATGCACAAAGTGTTCGGCATCGCTAACACTAAAACCACAATTGGTATACGCACTGACGGGCATTAATGAAATGCTATCAAGATCCACTTCAACCCCAAGTGGTGCATCAATTAGATTATATAGTGCCTGCTGGCATGCTTCAGTTAAGGTTTTTTCGCGCCTAACTTGCAGCGCTTGGTAGCTATCATAACTAAATTGGGCAGCAGCTAAAGCATCAATAATTGCTTGATTGTTTTTCAGCTCGTGCATGCCAATAACATGATAATTATTTAAGTGTTGCTCGTTATATGCATAGCGAAAACCATTACCACTATGGCGGCCTTCACAGTCACGGAAATCGGCATGAGGGTCAAAGTTGATCGCGTTTATTGGGCGCTGTTTATGCTTGCTTAATGCGCGAATAATACCAAGGCAGTTATTATGGCCACCGCCAATAACGATTGGCTCTAACCCTGCAGCAAAAATTAAGCTCAGTACTTGCTCAACACGTTGATCAAGCTGGGCGCATAACTGGCGTAATTGTGTTAGTTGCTGAGGATTCTGGTTTGATAAATCGCGCGCCGCAAGAGTCAAATCGCTGATCGCGACTTCGCCTAATAACAAAACTTTTTCGTTCGCTAAAAATTGGTTATCAGGTTGATTTAAAAAGCGTTTAAGAAATGCTTGCCAGCCATCTTCGGCACCACCATTGCCTAAGTTGGCGCGTGGCCCGATATCTTCGCAAATACCTAGTAATACATACTTAATACCAAATTGCGCGGCATCGTGCATGGCTTGTAAAGGATCAACACCAGTGTCAAGTAGGGCTATTGACTGCCATGCTTTTCTTTCATTAGCGCGACTGCTACACCAAGGCTTTACAGTCGCTTCATCATAGATATGTAGGTGGTTTGACACTCGTTATTCTTCTACGATTTCCAGTTCAAGTTCTTCACCAGATAATACAATACCGGTGCTATCTGCATAGATAAAGTCGTCATCAAAGAATGAGACACCAGCGAAGTTAACGCCAATGCCGTCTTCACCAGCACCAGTACTGTCTGCTGCAACAGGGATTGAAGCAATTGCTTGAATGCCTAAATCAAGCTCTTCAAGTTCATCAACATGACGTACTGCACCGTATACCACAATGCCTTGCCAGTTATTTTCTACAGCTAGTTCAGCAAGCTCGATATCGATTAATGCGCGACGAGTTGAACCACCCCCATCAATTAATAATACACATTCTTCGCCGTCTTGAGAGAGTATGTCGCGGATCAGTTCATTATTTTCAAAACATTTGACGGTTTTAATACGGCCACTAAAATTGTGACGACCACCAAAGTTAATAAACATAGGTTCGAGCACATCGACCACATCGGCAAAGTGATCGCATAAATCTGAAGTGCTGTAATCCATTTTTCTATCCTTTCTAAAGATACGTGAGCTGATGTTCAGTATACCTTTCTTAAATGCAATAACAACGACTTAATAACAGTAAATTGCGCTCTTTTTAAACAATTATTGCGCTAAAACAGGAAAAGCAATATTAGTGTCTTAAAAGCGTCACTCAATTGTTATTTTCACCGCCTAAGCTGAAATTGTGTACAGAGTTTGCACAATTAAAGGAGCAAGTAATGAGTGAGAACAACATGCTAAAAAAAGTTGTCCAACTGGACCAAAGTTTGTTTTTGATGCTATTTAATGGCAATGCCCCAAAATGGTTAAAAAATTCAGCTTTAGGTTTCTCAAAAACAGGCAATGGAGGGCTTTATGTATTAATCGCTGTTGGTTTTGGCTGGCTTAGCAGTGAAGCTGAATTACGGCTTATGGCGATGACTCTATTGCTGGGCTTTTTAATTGAGCGACCCATTTATTACGTGGCTAAAAATAGTTTTGCCAGAATTCGGCCATGTGATTGTTTAGTAAAAGGCGCTTACATTACGCCCAGTGATAAATTTAGTTTACCGTCAGGGCACAGTGCTGGCGCATTTTTAGTGGCCGTTATCTTAGCGCAGTATTTCCCGCAATTCGCAGAGTTATGTTTTTTGTGGGCAACTGGTGTCGCAGCATCGCGGGTGTTACTTGGGGTACATTTTCCTGTTGATGTAGTGCTTGGTGCATTGATGGGGGGAAGCTGTGGTTTATTGGCAATCTTGATAGTGGCTACCTTATGAAAATACTTTATGGCATTCAAGGAACTGGTAATGGTCATATAACCCGAGCACGGGTGATGGCGAATGCGTTTAAGCAAATGGGGATTGCTGTAGATTATGTGTTTTCAGGGCGAGCCCAGCAGAATTACTTTGATATGGACGAGTTTACTAATTATCGCAGCTTTCGGGGGTTATCTTTTACTACTCAAAATGGTCAAGTCAATAGTTACCAAACAGTGAAAAATAGCCGTATATGTAGATTACTAAAAGACATTAAACAGTTAGATGTATCGGGTTATGATTTTGTGTTTAATGACTTTGAACCGATCAGCGCATGGGCAGCAAAACGCCAAGCAGTGCCAGTCATAGGCATGAGTCATCAAGCTGCATTTTTATCACCCAAAGTACCAATGTTTGGGCATAGTTTGCTGCGCCGCTCATTCATAAAATATTATGCTCCTGCTGATACCTACTTAGGCGTGCATTGGCAACCATTTGCGCAAAATATCATTCCTCCTTTTATTGCTCATCATCAGCATGATAATCCAGTCAATGTTGACAATAAAGTATTGGTATATTTACCTTTTGAAGAACTGCGAAGTGTGATTGATTACTTACAAGAGTTTCCTGAAAAAGAATTCTATTGTTACCACCCGCAAGCACAAAATAGTTCAACCGCGAATATTCATCTACGAGCCCCTTCACGTGGTGGCTTTTTAAATGATTTAGCTAATGCCAGTGGTGTGATCGCAAATGCGGGTTTTGAGCTCTCTAGCGAAGCACTAAAATTAGGTAAAAAACTGTTATTGAAACCATTGTCAGGGCAGTTTGAACAAGACGCCAATGCACAAACATTATTAGCAATGAAAGCCGCGCACGTAATGAATTACTTAAACCCCAATGCGTTGGATGATTGGCTCAATAGTACCTCACAAAAACAGATTAATTTTCCAAGTGATCCACAGCCATTAGTTGAGTGGTTAGCTGCAAGACAGTGGCATAACACACAGGAATTACATCAAAATTTGTGGTCTTCGGTAGGCTAAATTTAAAATCAACTGATTTTTTAAAACACTGTAGTAAAAAACAATAATAATGTAAGCCAATTGTTAGTTATTTAACTATACTATCTTGCAGTGATTTATTTTATAGGCTGTTGTTAATGAGTTTACTCCAAAATTTGACTATTAAACGTCGTTTACAAGTCAATGCATTAGTTGTTGGTCTCGCTATGGTCGTTATGTTGTGCGTCATTATTTATGAGGCACGCATTATGCTAAAACTAAATGAAACGATTCAGTATGCAGAAAAACTCGATATACATGAACTGTCAATGCGCAAGTACGAAAAAGACTTTTTGTTTTATAAACAAGAAAGCAGCTTAGAGTTATTCGATCAAGAATATGAACAGTTGCAGATTAAAATTAAAAAATTGGCTCAATTATCAGCCGAGCTTGATATTGCCACTGTGCAAGTAGAGCAATTTGCAGTACTTGCTAAGCAGTATAATGATGATTTTCAAAAGGTTGTGCAATTACAGAAGAAAATAGGCTTACACCCCAAAGATGCGCTTTATGGCGAACTGCGAGACGCAGTACATAAAATGGAAACGTTGTTAGACAAACAAGATAACTATCATTTACTCACTTTGATGTTACAGCTTAGACGCTCTGAAAAAGATTTTATGCTGCGTTTTGACCTAAAATATTTAACTCGTTTTGAAGACGGTGTATCGGAGCTTGAGCGCCAAATTCGCAACGAAAACTTAGCTTCAAGTGACCAGTCAGAGCTGTTACGTTTACTTGCTATTTATAAAAGTAAGTTTAAATCGTTAGTTGATGAGCAAGTTGCATTAGGTCTGGATTTAGGTTCAGGTGCACTTGGTAAAATGAGAGACAGCGTTAAACAAAGTGATGATTTAGTTACTTTAATTACAACTGCAACTAAGCAGCAAGTTGAGTCTACTGCTGCAAAAACGCAAATGCTCGCAATAATAATTTTTATTGTTGCCAGCTTGCTGGTGATGATCTTGGTGTACTTTACAAGTCGTTCGATTATCGTCCCAATTGAACGGGTGTATCACACCATCAATGAAATTCGTCGAAATAATAATTTAAGACTTGTTATAGAACACAGTGGTAAAGATGAAGTAACCACCATGACAATTGATTTTAATAGTCTTATAAGTGACTTCAAAAAACTCATTTACGAAGTAAATACAGCTTTAACGACTTTAAATATTGCTACCGATCACTTATCGGAGAGCACCGCAGCAACGAGCTCGGGTATGCAAGAGCAGTTGCATGAAGCTGATATGGTTGCAACCGCCGCGACGGAAATGCAAGCCACCATTCAAGACATTTCTCATAATACCGAGGCCGCAGCCAAAAAAGCAGAATCAACTAATCAAAGTGCTCAACAGGGGCGCAAAGAAGTTGAAGCAACGGTTAAGCAGATCAATCAATTATCCGATTCACTGGGTAATGCCTCTACCGTAGTATCACAGCTTGAAAAAGACGGTGAAACTATTGGCTCAGTATTGGATGTTATTCGTGGTATCGCTGAACAAACTAATTTACTAGCACTCAATGCCGCAATCGAAGCTGCGCGCGCCGGAGAGCAAGGCCGAGGCTTTGCTGTTGTTGCTGATGAAGTGCGTTCACTTGCACAGCGTACTCAAGAGTCAACCAAAGAGATTGAGAGTATTATCTCGATTTTACAAGGGCGTACTCAAGAAGTCGTAAGCATAATGCAACGATGCCGAACACAAGGCGGCGAAAGCGCAGCACAAGCAACAAAGGCGGGTGAACTACTGAACTCTATTACCGAAGATGTGCAAACTATTATGGAAATGAGCACGCATATTGCCACCGCAATTGACGAGCAAAGCCAAGTTGCTTCTGAGGTGAATAAAAACGTCGTGCGTATTCGTGATATCGCCGAAGATGCCTCAGCTCATTCATCAAGAAATGCACAAACTAGCGAAGAAGTATCAGAGCAAGCTAGGGTACTTTACGCCGCGATAGATAAGTTTAAGGTTTAATATTAGGTGCTAGGTTCTAGGGTTTAGGCTCTAGGAGTTAGCTGAGCTTTAAGCGCTAAGCCATAAGTTTTAAGCAGCCCTGAGTTGTTTGAAAGTTATGGCTTTTTTGTTTTCACACTTTTTTATTTTTAGGTTAAAGGTTACTCTCAGTTTTATTTCTCGACGATAAACCAGTTAATTGGAGCCTCTTTGCTAAAGTGTAATCAGTGTGCGGCTAAAAAAGATTTCAAAATACATTTTTGGATGTCAAAAATAGACATGGTTGGGTTTATCTTTCTCAGCCTTTGTTTATCTATACCCATTGGGATTGTGGCTTTCTTAGCTGAGGAGTCGCAAAGTTTTGCTCGCTTTATTGCTTTTGCCGTTCTAATTTTTGCCGCAATTAAAAAACACAAAAAAGTGGTTGCACTTTTAATCGTTGAGCTTGTTATTGACTGGGCTCTTGATAAGGCTGGAATGTATGAGTTTAACTTAATGGTTGCAACAGCATTTATCCTCACATTCATAAAAATTGGCAGTAAGGTTTATGGATTCTTTTTTCAATGTGTGAATTATAAGTTTGATTTAGACATCTTTTGTCCAAAGTGTAATAAAACATATAAAAAAGTTAGGCTACCAGAGAGCAAGTAATAGCTAACTTAAAGTAAATAGGCAAGGGCGATATCAATCTTTTTACTCTAAAGTGCAGTGCTTTAAATAATAGAAAAGTTATGATTATTTGTAGTGGCTCATATCTTATCTTACAGTTTCGATAAATAGACTTGGACTTCATCTAACTGGCATTTATGAGCAAAAGCGGACGCCGGTAAAAGTTAAACTTAGTCCTGTTTTTTGAGTAGGATCCTAATTTTGTCTGATAACATTATTAACCGCCGTTTTGATGCAAAATAACAAGCTTTGAATTTTAGCTATTTTAATTACTTGTTTACAAAGGTAATTATTGGTGGAATTATAAGAGTATATAATATAAACCGTTTTGGTGTGTTATAAGCACGGATGGATATGAGAGCACTTTATTTACTTTTATTTTTAGTTTCTATCAATGTAAGTGCTGATGCTTACTTTCCCAGCTGCTTTGAGTCCTCTACTTTTGAGAGGAATGGTAAAAAGCTATTTATTACACCAGATGATTTGTTAAACCGTCCTAATTGGGGCTTAGGTGATGGCGAACCACCAATATCAATTGGTAGTGCAACAGAAAAAGTTATGTCATTTATTCGTGATAAATACAGTGTTGAAGAAGTGATTTTTGCATTTGTTCACCTAAAGAGCCAAGTTTGTTCAATAGACCAAGAAATGCAAATAGTTTGGTTTTACGTTTTCGCTGCTGACTCACCAATTAGTCTTGTTGGTATCTCAATGACTGGACGATTGATTGAGGCCGTAGAATGACATTTTGGAAATATGCTTCTAACAAACCAAGTCATCGGAAAATCACTCACTGGCTGCGCTAAAACGTTCGTGTGTTTTCCGCTGCTTGTGGCATTATATTTCATGAGAATTTTGCTTTCATCTATGCTATCAAAGGGGTTATATATGGATCTTGAAAAACAAATCAAAGTATTTAAAGATTTAGGCTACGAATTCGCAGAAGGTGTAACTAAAGAGCTAATTCTTCGTGATGTATATGAAATGACATGGGAAGAAGAAACGGAAAAACATATTGAAGAGAACCCTTTTTCAATTCTATATTATTTCTATGGATGGAGAGATTCTGCTGTAAAAGGACGCAATTATACAGATGATTGTATTTGGTTCGATTTAGAGTTCTTTGATTCTAGATCTGAATATAAATGGTTTATGGAAAGAATGGGAGTTATTACCCATGGTGATATGATTTTTTCAGATATAACAATAGATACAGATTCAGATGATTGGGAATGGATTGATTTTAAAGTTAACGGTATACCTAAGCGATGGAAATTGGAGAAAACGGGCATAATACCAGATCATTTTGTAGAACGTTTTTCATCTTTAAATAAAGAATTAGGTTTTTCGCGACAGTTTACCTATTACGATAATGGCGGGCAACAATGGGTCATTGATTATGCTAACAAATCAGAACAAAAAGAATTTAATGAAAAAACAGGTTTAAATAGAGAGTGGCTAGGTGAAGGAAATCATTTTAAAGCTCTTCCAGAAAGCCATGATGAAGTACCATCTAAAACTCTACAGCAAAAATTTGTGAGTATATATTCAAAGTTAGCTAGTAGATTTCAAAGTCAATAACAAAAGAAATATAACACATATGAGCCTTAACTCTGTCAATAGGCACTAGTGTTCTTTTTGACCGTCAATTCTAAATCAATAAATAAATTTGTTTACTTCGTCAGTAGCTTAAGGCAGACACATATAAGCGCAACGTAATAGCCTTCACGTTATTAGCGCAGCATTTGCTTATTTTCCTCTTAAGCGCAGCGCCTCTTAACCGCTTTGTAAATAATTCACTAAATTTTTTGCACAAAGAGAAGGGAATGAGCAGTAAATGAGGGAAACTTAGCGCTTAGTATTGGCATGCTTAAATAACTGATAATCTAACATGAATATTACTAAGCGATTGAATCAAAATAGCAACTCCGCTATGGTTAAACCATCAATAACAATAAAAACGAGTTATTCTACAGGCTCGTGAGCTGTACTAGGTAAATTTTGAGTCCTTATTTTGAAATTAATGTAGATCCCAGCGTGGATTACTTTTTGTGGGTGTTCCCCGCTTTATTGTTGTTTACTATTTTGATCAGGTTTTCGGCTGTTTCTAACCTTGCAACGAGTTTAGTAAATATTTCTCGCAATTGGCTTTTAACAATTACCGGGTTCATTTTTTTCATAGGGTTGTTTGTAACATCCTCAGAGTTGAAACAAGACAGCGAGATTAAAAAACAGATCGATGCGGGAGATTTTTCAGTTGTATCAGGCTGCATTCAAAACTATAGGTTAGATAAAGCTAAGAGGCAAACAGCCACATTCGAAGTTGAGGGGGTTGAGTTTTCATTTAATAGTTACACAAAAACCCCTTTTTTCTATGAAAAAGAGTTACCTGGTAAAGTTGTAAAAAATGGTAGTTGCTTAGAAGTTAGCTACTTATCAATAACCAAAGAAAACAAAATCATAAAAATCGTAAAGCTAACAAAGTAATTAAAAAAGGACAGATAACAGTTGGTTTTTGCTCCGTCTCACTTATTTTAACCAACTGATGCTTGTCTGTTTTTAGGCGTTAACCACTTGATATAAAAGTACAAACTCTGCTATCAAATTTTCTTGAGACTTATTAATCTGACAGAACAAGTTAAAGCTTATTCAGACCATTTTAGGACTCAAAAAACCTAGAACCTAGTTACCTAGCGAGTTCTCGTTACGCTTCGCTGTAATCAACCAGAATCACCAGTTACCTAGCGCTTTCTCGTTACGCTTCGCTACACTCAACCACAACCACATAGTTAACTTTAACGCCGAGCTGCGCTAACTTTCACCTTGAACCTTTTAACTCGCTAACTATACTCTCGCAAACTCG
>NZ_JACJFL010000027.1:0-60369 GCF_014164575.1 Pseudoalteromonas sp. SG41-1 | reverse complement strand
GGTCAGGAAAGTCTCGAAATTGGACAATGATCAATGAAGTAAATTTGAATCCAGAGAAAAAAGAAGAAGTGCGGGCGGCATAAAATTTAACTTGATGCGACAACTAACTTGAAAAACTCCGGTTAGCAAGCTTAACGCCTAAGGTAGTAAAAGGAGCTAGGATTTGCTCGTAGCTCGAAGCCCGTCGCTCGAAGCACTTTTTATCTTATCTGTGTAGCGCAGCCTCGGTGAGCTCGGTGGTAAAATTGTTTTTAAAACAATCACAAGCAAGGTAAAGGTGCTAGGTTCTAGGGAAGTGACTAGGAGCTAGGATTAATCCGTAGCCCGTTTTTTCAACTTGTCAGTTTTACTCTATAAACTAGTCAATTAAAATTTACTTATGGGTTTTAATTTAATTACAAGCCACCATAAGTTAAATGTATTTTACTTATGGTCTTATTGATTAATTATTTAGTCTAAAAGTAAAGTATCGTTGACTTTTTCTTAAGGTATTCTAGAATTGGTTGTATAAGTAAACTATAGTTGACCATAAATGAGCGATTCCTCCGTCAAAAAAACACTCGGAAGAGTTGTTAAGCGTACTGAAATGCCTGAGCTTTCTAAGCCATTTTCAGCCATGCAGCTGGCTAAAGCCATTACTGCAAAGCGAACTGGTATGAAGCTGACATTAGTGGATGTATCACAAGCGCTTGCTATTTCTAAGCCTACGCTAATAAAAATAGAAAAAGGTGATGTAACTGTGCAACTGCATAATGTACTAAAAGTTATGGAGTATTTAGGGTTGTCGTTCAGCCTTGTCAGTGATGATATAGCTCATAGCAATGATGAGGTGAGCGATGAACAGTGGTACTAACACCAATCGTCTAGATGTGTTTATCGGTCAATCGCAAAAAGTGGCTGAGATAACGCTGGCAATAGGCTCTGAAAATGAGATTTCATTTACTTATGAGGCTAAATGGATCAACGAGGGTTTTGCTGTTTCACCACATTTGCCACTCAATGGCGATTTTGACTCTCGTGCAGTACGTAATTATTTGCAAAACTTATTGCCTGAGGGGAAAGGCCTTGAGGAAATAATTAGCAGTACGACTATTTCAAAAAATAACACCTTCGGCTTAATTAAAGTGATTGGCGAAGAAACATCGGGCGCTTTGTCGTTTAGAGCAAGTAATCGTGCAGTAAAGCAAACCTCCTTTCGTGAAGTAACGAATTACCAATTGAGTCAAAAGCTGAAGCGTTTTAAGCAAGCGGGCGAGCCTATTACATTATGGGACGGGCGAACGAGGCTCTCTGTCGCTGGGGTTCAAGATAAGCTTAATTTACTCGAAATCGACGGCAGGCTGGGGTTTGGTGAAGGCGAATTATGTTCTAATAAAATATTTAAGTTTGAAACGGGCGCTGCGCCTTTCATTGCCGTAAATGAGTTATTTACTATGTTGCTGGCAAGAGGCGCAGGACTTGATGTGCCTGACGTTGAATTGCGTAGCTATGGTGAAATGCGGGCCTTTGTTATCGATCGTTTTGATAGGCGTGTTGTTAAAGAGCAAAACCGAGTGTTACGTCGTCATGTTATTGATGGGTGCCAAGCGACAAATTTGCCTCCTTCTTACAAATACGAGCGTCAGCACGGTGATCAGGGGGACGGTATTTATATTCGAGATGGTGTTTCTTTTCCTAAGCTCTTCAATATTGAAACAGTGAATCTGCAAGCGTATCAGGCGCAACTTATTCGCTGGATAACATTTAATATTTTAGTGCGTAATTATGATGCTCATGGTAAGAACATTAGTTTTTTTGTTGGCAAAAATGGTTTAGAGCTCACACCGTTTTACGACTTGGTTAATATAGAAGCTATTATTGAACAGACGGGTATTGATTGTGCAAAAGGTGGTTCAAAGCTAGCTATTTCAAGGCATTATGCAATGTCGCTAGGTGACTATAATTCACAAGGCGCGGGTAATTTTAGTAATGAAATAACGGCTTATATGTTAGCTGATTTTGCTGATGAGTTTGATATTTCTCTTGCGCGTATGCAGCTACTGATGAGTCAAACAATTCAGTCAGTATTAGCTGCAATAACAATGGCTAAAGCGACTGCTATTGCAAATAATTTGTCTAATAGTGAACTAGAACACATCGGCTTATGTATTAACATTATCAATAAAGCCGCTGGCGAACTGAGTGAGCAGGTTGAGCTGTTACCAAGTATGAAAGCGTTTATTTAAGTTTCTTCGGTGTAAGTAAAAGGCGATAGGGAAGTGACTAGGTGCTAGGCTGAATTCATAGCACGTCGCTCGCAGCTCAAAGCCCGTTGCGTTGTATTCTTATTTACCCTCATTGTCTTCTCTTTGTGCAAATTGATTGTAAGTGATGTATTCACCACAGAGATTAAGAGGCGCTACGCTTTAGAGAAAGAATATAAAGACCGCGTCAGCAAGCTTAACGCCTACGGTAGTAAAAGGAGCTAGGTGCTAGGATTAATACTTAACCCGTGGCTTTTTATCTTCTCTGTGTAGCGCCGCGCCTCGGTGAGCTCGGTGGTAAAATTGTTTTTAAAACAATCACAGGCAAGATAAAGGCTCTAGGTTCTAGGGAAGTGACGAGGTTCTAGGGGATTGTATTCGTGCGTTGTATTCTTGTTTACCCTCATTGTCTTCTCTTTGTGCAAATTGATTGTAAGTGATGTATTCACCACAGAGATTAAGAGGCGCTGCGCTTTAGAGAAAAAATATAAAGACCGCGTCAGCAAGCTTAACGCCTACGGTAGTAAAAGGCGCTAGGTACTAGGATTTGCTCGTAGCTCGTTGCCCGCATTATTTTTACCTTCTCTGTGTAGCGCAGCGTCTCGGTGGTAAAATTGGTTTTAAAATAATCACGGCTAAAGCGCGTTCCTACGACAGTAAAAGGAGCTAGGTGCTAGGATTTGCTCGTAGCTCGAAGCACTTTTTATCTTCTCTGTGCAGCGCCGCGCATCGGTGAGCTCGGTGGTAAAATTGTTTTTAAGATAATCACGGCTAAAGCCAGTTCCTACGATTTCAATTCGCAAATTCACACAGTGAGGCAATTAA
Source organism: Pseudoalteromonas sp. SG41-1 (assembly GCF_014164575.1). Taxonomy (NCBI): domain Bacteria; kingdom Pseudomonadati; phylum Pseudomonadota; class Gammaproteobacteria; order Alteromonadales; family Pseudoalteromonadaceae; genus Pseudoalteromonas; species Pseudoalteromonas sp. SG41-1. The sequence continues at coordinate 57,301 of NZ_JACJFL010000027.1, read as the reverse complement.
GTTTGTTATTTGCCTCACTGTGTGAGGCGAATAAAGTGTGCACTTTTTTATATATCAAACGCAAAGGTTTGTTTTAATAAAGGTTGTATATTTGTTTTTATCGCAATGGGTTTGCCATCTGCAAAGCGCTTAGGGTTTACCGTAATAAATCCCCAAAACTCTAAAAACCGCTCTATAAAACGGGATCTGATTAAAACACCTAACAGATCTTGTGGCTCTTTGTATTGCGTAGCTGGCACTTCATTTAGTAGGGCAGGAAATGCGGTAATGACTTCTTCAGTCAATTGCTCAACTGAACCGTGTATTTGGATCCGCCATAGCATAAATACCCAAAAAGTACGTAGATCGCAATCACTGACAAAGCTATCAAAATAGGCCCAATTATAGCGTGTGGTGGCAGCTTCAAGCATGGGTAAGAAGAAAGCTTTAATACCCTGTGTTTGATACTGTTTTTGGGCGGTTTTTTTAACATGGAAACGGCCGCTCTTAAGGTAAATAATACCTGCAATATCAGCCAAAATTCGGGTGTAATGTAAGGCGTTAATTTTGTCTTCGTTACTACCTGCAAACTCACTGATACTGACAGGCTTTTCATACTCAGATACGGCAAACTCTGGGAGTAATTCACTTGCTTGCTTGGCTATTTTGGCTGGTAAATTACCTTTGGTTGTTGCTTTAAATGATCCTCCTTGTTGCATCGCTTCATCTAGTATTATCGCTAAGTAGCACATCACAGGACTTGTTGTTAGCTCATTCGGTATACTTATTGTTACCCCTGCCAACTCATTAAATGGTGCTCTTAGCCAATTATCCATTTGATTGGCTGACAGGCCGCAAAAATCATCTAATGAACTATTGTTGATGCCTGAAATTTTATGTTGAGCTATCAGATTCATTTCATCTAGGCTTAAATCAGGGTTAGCCGCAATAGTGTGTGCTATTTCGTCAAATACTTCGCTGTGCTGCTTTGATGCGCTATCCATACAACAACGCTTATATTTTTTACCGCTATTACACGAACATGGATCGTTTCTGCCTAACTTCATATGAAATAACTCTTAGTTTCGAAACTTTGCGTAATTCTAATCAATTTACTGATGTTGGGTCAAAGTAAGGTTTGCAATGATTTGATATTAGCAAGCTTAAATAGCCGTTTCTACAATTGTAAAAGCGCTAGGATGTTTGCATAAACTCGCTAACTCACACAATGAGGCAATTAAGCAAGCTATTTGCCTCTGCTAAATATTAGAAGCATCCTGACACAGGGGGAGGAGAATAGTTGTCGGAAACTTCTAATTGAAAGTCTTGCTGCTAGCGTAAAAAATGCTACGCTATCCCTAATTTAACGACAGTGATGTATATATGATTAAAAGGATTTTATTGGCTATCTGCGTGATTTCATGCAATAGCACATTGGCCGCAGAGCAGTATTCGCAATCACGGTGTGATGCTATTAAAGCCGAGCGAGAAAAAGTTCAGGATAGAATGAGGGCAGGATATAAGGCAGCTGAAGGTGAGCGTTTACGCAGGCGCTCAACTGAGTTGTTTGAAATATTGGGTCGTCACTGTATAAGCCCAACTAATGGGAGGAGCTACAGTTCAGGTTCACGAACTTATAATCGCTCATCTGCGAATGATTTATTAAATAAAAAAGTTCATGATTCAACGGTCTATAGTAAAACATACGACAGTGATAGCAAACGACTGGCGTGGAGTAGCTTTTACCAATATCCTGAGCGCTGCCGTGCTAAAGAAATGCAACAAACTGACTTTGTTTGGTGCAGTGAAAATCGAGCTGAGCAGCGTGCAAAATTTGAAGCCCAGTGGCAAGCACTAAGCAAAGCAAGCGCGAATGTTAAACAGCCAACGGTTGTTTTATCTCAACAAAGCACTACTGCAATACCCACAATTACACATTCGATGACGCTAACCCCAGTGTCAAAAGCTGATACCCGTTTGAATACAGTTGCTTTGGAAAAAGAAGGCTATAACTACAAAGTTTGGCAATTAGTGGCTGTTGGTTGTCTTGCCTTTATGGGAATTTTTGGTGCTTACCGCTGGTTTAAAGATTAAGTGCAAACAAGTCGCGATATAAAATCGCTGCTACGAAGGTCGATTATTTAAATTTCAGCGGTAGTGTATTTTACAGCTTCTCTGTGTTAGCCCGCCAACTTAATTCTTTCTAACTCTTCTAATGAGGCGAATAATAGTTGCAACGCCAGCATCTAATTAAAGTGCAACAGGTCGCTCTAAGTAAACGCCGAGTTAGGTTAGGCTTATTGTCACGTAAAGCATGATCTAAGGGTTAACTCGTTACTGTAACTTGACTTGGGGAAGATAATCGCCTTGCTCTAAACCTTTAAAGTAAGCTTGGTAACGGCCATTTTGCTTAAACTGTAATAAGTACTGATTAAAGGTGTTGAGTAGTTTTTCACTTTCGCTGCTATTTTTTGGAAATAGTAAGAAGCTTTTATTAATTAACAGGGGTTTGGGGTGGTGGCTAATAACATTAACAAGATCGGGTAGTTGGTGTTTGAGGGTAAAGTAGCCAACACTTTGCTCTTCAGCAAAGGCGTCGATACGCCCTAGTGCTAAACGGCGGAAGTTTTGCTCGGTATTACCTACCCGCGACATTTCAAAAGAGCCTTCGGCAAGGGCTTTATCAAACTCTGGACCATAACTATAGCCAAGCCCACCACCGAGTAATAGGCCTTTTAAATCTGCAATATTTTGCCAATCAAAATGGCGCTGCTTTTGATAAAAAAACACAAATCGTTCACTGAGCACTGGTTCGCTATATAAGTAAGCCGTTGCTCTTTCGTCACTGAACATCCATACCGCAGTAGCGGCATATTTGTTATTTTCGGTATCGTGATATGCACGTGACCAAGGTAAAAATGTAAAGTTAACGGTAATGCCTGCTTCAGCAAATATATCGCGAATTAAATGCGCTACTACGCCTTGGTATGGCAGCGATTCACTGAGAAAAGGCGGCCATTCACCTGCGCTAAGTTGAATTGTCGTTGAGTCAATACTTTGCGCTGTCGGTACTGCTTTAGTGGCTTTACTTACACACAACAGTAGTAACAGACTAGCGTTGCATATATTACGTAATCGTTTAGCTGTTCGCATTGTGTAATTTAGCATTTATGATCATGGTAAAAATATCTGCATTGGTTATAAATTCCTCATTTATGATACTACAGTAGCGATCACGCAAAAGCGAATTAGTTAATAAACTTGTGTGCGGCTTATATGAGTTGTCTGATGAGTGAAACCTGGTTGTGGTGTGAAGCAAAGTAAACAACGCTGACAACGGCGCTTTAATCGCAGAGTTTGGCTGCGCAAATTAATTACCGAGCGGTACAATTTCACCTTGTAAGCAGGGCTGCTCTGCGATTGCTTGCTGAATATTGGTGATCAGCTTATTGGCGGTGGCTGATGGCGTGCGAGTATGCGCCCACATGGCGTAAATTGGGCGAGCGGGTAGCGGTATGTTTTGCGCTACATAAGCAAACTGTTGCTTGGCGTTTAAGCTGGCAATTTCGCTCATCGGCAATAAGCCAGCTCCCACACCCGATTGCACTAGCTGGCGTGCAATGGTTATGTCGTAGCAATAGGTGATATGGTCAAAACAGCTCTTTAATTCGCTGAGCAGCGCTGCTGAAAGTTGTTTATCGGTGTAGGGCAAAATTAGGCGATTTTGCGGTGCCGTTTGTTTTTTAGTAATTACCGCTGTGGCAATTGAGCCGAGCCGCTTTTGATAAAAGCTTGAATCTTGTTGTTCGCCAATTCGTATCGCTAAATTAAAGCGCTGTTGGCTAAGCTGACTGTTTAAGTTATTTGGATAAATATGCAAATTGAGCTGAGCGTGTGATGTTTGAAACGCACTAATTGCGCTCATTAGTGGCCCGGCAATCAGGTTTTGTGGGCACAGAAGATAAAATTCTTCGTTGATATTTTGTTTACTTATTACCTGCTCAACCTGACTCGAAAGTGTTAAAACAGTGTTCGCGAGCGAGTCATAAATATGCTGCCCCGCGCTGGTGAGTAAAATTCCTCTTGCACTGCGCTGTAATAGTGGCGTGCCTAACTTTTGTTCAAATGCTTGGATGCGTCGCGATAAGGTCGATAAATTTAAATTAAGCTCTGTTGCTGTTTGGCTCATGCTTTTGCGCCGCGCAACTTCGGTAAATAAATACAGGTCGTCTAGCATGTTATTTTCTCAATCTTAGTTTGCATTTTGGTCACTATTTTAACGGCTGCTATCAAAATATAGTAGTAGGGCATAGACGCAACTATGAAAATTCATTTTACATTTATCAAGTTGATATGGCTTTTTATGTTGTTTTTGTTCGGAGTATGGGCAACTTATTTAAATTTAGCTTTAACCCTAACGTTTTATGATTGCCGGTTCAATGCATTGAATGCATTTCTTTGAAAGTAGTGAGATTTTATGATTAATATAGTAGCTAAAATTACCCCAAAGACAGCGTTGTTCGCTGAGTGTAAACGTAAATTACAAGCGATTGTGGCACCCACTTTAGCTGAAGCGGGCTGTATTCGCTTTGAGTTATACACGGGTGATAATCAAACATGCTTATTTTTGGTTGAGCGGTTTGTATCGCAACAAGCACTTGATGAGCATTATCAACAAGCTTATACAAAACAAGTTTTTACATTTTATGAGAGTGCATTAGCGAAAGCCGTGGAAATAAATAACTTAGCTGAAATCTGAAAAATAGGCGCTTTATGTTGCTGGGAATAACGGCATAAAGCTCCCATAGCTTATAACATATTTAGTATCTGCTTAGCTTTTATACGAGTTAAGCATGCCGCCATTGGTTGCTTTTTAAATTGCTTAGCTGAAACGGTTTGCTCTTTCCCCATATATTGATTATGCAGGGTTTGCACACTGACTTTACAGGTCACTTTATGATCATTTTCAACATAACGTAATTCGACTCTTTGCGCTTTGTTGATTAAGTTTTTGTATGGGTAGCCTTCATCGGTATCAAGTTTTATTGTGGTGTTAGCTTGCGCTTGGTTGCTAAAGCTAATTAATGTAATAACTAATATAATTAAATATTTCATTGTGTTAACTCTTCATTTTGCTTGGTTGGTAATATAAGTATTGCCTGATGTAGAAAAGCTGACAAACGATTAAAAATTGCTTATGCTTTAGTTTTTCTTAATTGTGAATGGCTATGACTCTACCCCCATTAAAAAGTCTCTGGTATTTCAAGCATGCGGCTGAATTGGGTAGCTTTAAGTTGGCTGCGGAACAATTATTTGTTAGCCAAGCCGCGGTGAGCCAACAGATCAGGTTGTTAGAAGCTCATTTAGGATGTCGGTTATTTAAGCGGCAAACTCGATTTGTAGAACTAACACGCCAAGGCGAACAATTGCTCCCGGCTATCTTGCAAGGGTTTAGTCATTTTCAATCTGGGATTAATTCGTTAAGCCAAGATACAAATCCACATAGTTTAAATTTATCGGTTTTACCTTCGTTTGCCAGTGGTTGGTTATTGCAACATATTAATGATTTTCAACGTCACCATCCTGGCATTCATTTACGTATTGATCCTAGCGATCAACATGCAAATTTTGCCTCTGGTCAGGTTGATTTAGGCATTCGTTTTGGGTTAGGGCAATATCCCGAGTTACACAGTGAGTTGGTCGCTGATGACAGTTTGTTACTGGCTTATAAACCAGGGTTGCTTACCCCACAATTACCTTTAAGAGCGCAATTATTACAACAGCAGTTAATTATGGATGTTTGCCCTGATGCAGAGCGTGGTTGGCAAACATTAGCGGCTGAATTAAACATTAGTACTACAGCAATGCCGGTATTTTTAGAAATCGATAACGCAGCCTTGGTGATCCAAGCGACGTTGGCGGGTCAAGGAATTGCGTTAGTGAGGCGACGTTTAATTGAGTCCCATATCAAATTCGGGCAGTTAGAAGTTTACCCAAATTTTGAATATAACTGCCACTATAAATATTATTTAGTGGGCCCTAAGGAGCATTTTAATTGGCCAAAGGTAATCGCTTTTCAAGCTTGGTTATTATCTAGATTTCAGCAAGATGATGACGCACTTAAACAATGTTTAAAGTAACATAGCGTTGAGATTGACTAACTTTCTAACTTCATAACTTTCTTTAACTGGCTATCTAACACATTTAAATTAAAAGGTTTTACAATAAAGCCTGACACTTTCGCGGCGATAATTTCTTTGATTGCTGTGGAGCTGTCTTCGCAGGTGATCATTAACACCGGGATTTCGGCTAACTCTTGGTCATCACGAATACGATTGAGTAAAGTTTTGCCATCCATTTTTGGCATATGCAAGTCGGTGATAACTAAATCATAGCCTTGGTTTTGTAATAAACTTAATGCTTGTATTCCATCAGTCGCTTCAACAATATCGTGATAATTTAGTTTTCTTAACATATTTATTAATACATGGCGCATCAAAGGCATATCGTCAACGACGAGGATTTTCATAAAGTTAAATTGTCCATAATATTCAAATTACCTTAAGGTTAGTTAACAAAGTCTTACTCTGCCACAAAACACTGGGCAACTAGCTGACTAAGTCGCGCTATTTTTATATTGCTAAGTTGGCGGTAATCAAAGTATGGACACACAATCAACTTGTTTACTTTATCGATAGCAAATTCTTCATCTAACCACTGTAATTGGCACTGTAGGTGTCCTTGCTGCAGCAGCGCTTTAGCATAGGTGCGTCCGGCAATAATATGCAAGGTATTATTGTTATTTAAAACCGGAGGGCTAAAAAGTAAGGCAGTTTGACTATTAAGCTGCAGCAGTTGTTCATCACGATAGTGTTGCCAAGTCGGGGCGAGTTTGGCGAAGTGGTAATACTCGCTAGGCAGTGCAAATAACACTTTAGCATATACATTAAATACTTTACGCCAGCCATTACCACAGGCTTGGTTGATGCTGGCAATTTGTCCATCCACACATGAAGTCACTGTACTTAGGTTGGTGTACTGTGGCATCGGTGGTACATTCGCTACATACACAGCGACTGTAAAAGCTGGGTCACCAAAGCCTATATTACTTGCAGCCTTACTCATTTATTTTTAGCTAGAATGCGGTCTAGATTATTAGCAAAGTTTTGACGATCACTTTGGCTAAGCGGTGGCGGTCCACCGTTCATTTCAACGCCACTTGAACGCATAGTATCCATAAAATCGCGCACATTTAGTAACGAGCGAATATTTTCACTGGTATACAGTTCGCCGCGAGGATTTAGCGCTTGGCCGCCATTATCGATTACTTCTGATGCTAGCGGAATATCACCGGTGATCACTAAATCATTGGCTGCAATACGTTTGACTATTTCGTCATCAGCCACATCAAATCCTGATGAGACCTGCAACCGGCTAATGTATTTTGAAGGCGGAATACGCATTGCATGATTAGCGACTAAAATTGTTTCAGTTTGCGTACGCTCTGCGGCACGAAACAAAATTTCTTTGATCACCACTGGACAGGCGTCAGCATCAACCCATATCTTCATTGTTAACTTCTAATAGTTAGTAAAAAAATGATCCTAACCTAAGGCTTTTAGAACAACTAGTATTAAGTGAACTTTTTATGCTTTACTGCGTTGGTGGCCTAATTAACTATCAAGGAATCAACGATGAAAAATCAATTATTTATCACTCTTACTCTGTTCGTCAGTAGTTTACTGCTTGGCTGTACTGGCATGCCCGATAAGGTTGCACCAGTGAGTCCTTTTTCCATCGAACAGTACCAAGGTAAGTGGTATGAAATAGCCCGATTAGATCACTCTTTTGAGCGGGGTTTAGATAATATAACAGCGGATTATACAATTAACGATGATGGCTCTGTAACTGTGCTAAACCGTGGTTTTAATAGCGAGGAAAACAAATGGAGTGAGGCTCAAGGTACTGCGAAATTTGTTGATAGCAATGATGTTGGTCATTTAAAAGTATCGTTTTTTGGTCCTTTTTACAGCTCTTATATTGTATTTAAGTTAGACCAACAAAATTACCAATATGCGTACGTATCTGGCTACAATAACGATTATTTGTGGCTATTATCGCGTACCCCCACAGTGAGTGAGCAACGCTTAGCTGACTTTAAAGTGCTTGCGCAGCAAAAAGGCTTTGATACTGACAACCTGATTATGGTTAAACAGAACAGTACCCCATGACTGTAAATCCCCTTTACAGTGTATCGATGGCACTAAAGAGTGCCATTTTTTAGCTTTTAACAATTCATACGCTTTTTAGTCAATACAACTAGGAATATGTAATTCATTAGTCAAAGTTACGTCCCTAAAACATCATTTATATGTAAGAGAACTGAAACAACTTCTGGTCACACTTATTCTTGAAATTTTTCTAACAATAATCAGGCTCGGTTGAAACTTTTAACAGGCCAATTTCAAGGAGTAAGTAATGAAGCGTGTAGCATTATCTTTAATTGCTGGAGCCGTCACTTTAGCATTAACAGCGTGTAACGGAGACGACGGAAAACAGGGCGAGACCGGTTCACAAGGTCCTGTCGGTGAAGCTGGTGTAGATGGCAGCAACGGTGTGAATGGTTCGGATGGAGCTAACGGCACGAATGGCAGCGATGGCACAAATGGTGTTGATGGTGCTAATGGTGTTGATGGAAAAAATGGTGGCAGTGGCTTAACACGGTTAGCGACTGTGCCAGCGGGGGCTGAAGTCACAGGCATTTTTTTAAGTGATGGCGGTGACTTGTTTTTCAACGTTCAGCATCCGTCAGACACGAATACGGCAAAAGATTCAGTTAATGGTAAAGTTATTGATCGAGGCACTGTTGGCGTATTACGTGGGGTAAACTTTAATAATTTACCGCGTAATATTATCAATTCGCCAGTACCAGAAAGTGAGTTTGAACGCCAAACTGTGATTGCAGCGCTTGGTGAATATCAAATTCTTGGTCAAACCGGTGATACTTATGCTGAGTTAGGTGACAGTGGTCTGGCTGGTGGTTTAGGTGTGCACTACGGTATTAATAATAATCAAAAAATCATCGAAAATAATAATCCAGATTTTAATGGTTTTATTGCTGCAGGCGAAAACGAAGGCTACCTCTTTACTAACTGGGAATCTTACCCTGGTGGCGTAAGCCGATTAAAAATGTCAAAAAGTGCAGAAGGTGCTTGGTCTGTGACCGATGCTATGATGATCAACTTTGACGCAGTGAAGGGGACGGCTGCTAACTGTTTTGGGTCAGTTTCTCCGTGGGGCACCCCGCTAACTTCAGAAGAGTGGATCGTTAATTCAACGGTTAACTCAACCACAGATGCATCATGGAATGATCCGAGTGATACAGGTACAGATGGTATCGAAGCACTTGTTGCTCCTGATTTCCCAAATCCTTACCGTTATGGTTATATCGCGGAAATTCAAAAACCAATGACCGATGCGCCAGAAGTGGTAAAGCATTACACCATTGGTCGTTATGAGCATGAAAACTCGGTAGTTATGCCAGATCGTCGTACCGTATATTCATCACAAGATGATACCGGTGGGGTATTATTTAAATTTATTGCCGACCAACCAGAAGATTTATCCGCAGGTACTTTATATGGTGCAAAACTAACCCAAGATGCCGGCTTAAACGAGCCAACTGTCACTGGTTTTGATGTGCAGTGGGTTGAGCTTGCCAGTGGCAGCAATGTTGATATTGAAACCTGGATTGCACAATACGATGGTATTAATACCAGCGATTATGTTGCCGGTAAAACAAGTTATATGTCACTAGCTGATGTACAAGCATGGGCAGATGGTAAAGCGACATACCCTAGCGAGGCCGAAGGTGGTAGCCCTGTTACAGCAGGCAAACCGATGGATAACCGTGCCGCATTTTTAGAGTCTCGCCAAGCGGCTAAAATGAAAGGTGCTACCGCCGAATGGCGTAAGCTTGAAGGTATTAGCATCAATCATGATCGTGTACTCGAAGCGATCACTGGGCAAGATGTTATTGCAAATGAAGTTGTTACAAAAGCGTACATGTATATCGGTATTTCAGATCTCGATAACACCATGGTTGATGACGAAGGCGATATTCAACTATCAAGACGAGTAAAAGACTGCGGTGGTGTATACCGTGCGCACATTGATACAAGTTACAGCTTAACTCGCATTGAACCGGTGATTATGGGCGGTACATATCGTTCAAGCCTGACTGGCGCTGAGCGTTGTGATGTTGAACAACTTTCACAACCAGACAATGTGATTGTTATGCGTGATGGTCGTATCATTATTGGTGAAGATGGCTTCCAAGAAAACAATACGTTGTGGATGTACGATCCACAGTCTAAGTAATTTAAGCGTTAGATAAAGCGTTTTTAGGTGGGTAAACCCTGTGTTTACCCATTTTTTAGAAAAAAATAGAGTCATAAAAATGAAGTATTTAACCCCCTTTATATTACTGAACGTTGTTTTACTCACTGGGTGTTTTGATAATGAGATGCCAATGAGCGACGTTACGTATGTTCAACAAACCTCATCATCTACCTCACTATATTCAGCGCCTTATAAAGAGGGCGATGATATTCCCGCGCTTGCGTATATGCAATATGATGAAGAATATAATCCGGAATCGGTTATTCCACCGCAGTGTTATACCAAAACCCAGGGCAAAAATAATCCTTGTTATGCCTGCCATCAAACAGACAAGCAAGATAAAAATCGCCCAAATACAATGAATGATGGGCATTTACAAGGTGTGTACGAGTTTTCAGATCTTGGACTTAAAAACCACTGGAAGAATCTTTTCATTGATAGAACCCATTTAATTGCGGGTATTTCAGACGATCAAATCAATAGTTGGGTAAACCAAGATAATTACGGCAGCTTTATTAAAAAACTCAAAGCTAATCCTGATTGGCAAGGAGAAATAGCTGAAGTTAAAAATTTAGCTTATCCAGCTCAGGCATTTGATGAAAAAGGTTTTGCTAAAGATGGCAGCCATTGGGTTGCCTTTAACTATAAACCTTTTCCAAGTACTTTTTGGCCAACCAACGGTTCAACCGGTGATGTAATGATCCGCCTTGGAAAAGAATTTCGTGAGCGTGACGGCATCTACAATCAGGATGTTTATATCGCTAACTTAAGTCTGGTTGAAATGGCGATAAAAGATTTAGCGCAGATAAGTACACCAGATATTTCAGAGCGGCGTATTGGTCAGGATCTAAATAACGATGGCAGGTTATCGGCATTGGTAAGTAATATAACTAAGCAGCCCAATTATGTAGGGGATGCAAAAGACATAGAGTTAAGTTATCAGTTATACCCACAAGATACTGAGTTTTTACATACGGTACGTTACATTGGTGTCGATGAGGATGGTCAAGTCTACAATGCACCACGCATGAAAGAAGTCCGCTACATGAAAAAGCATCGCTTTAAATCTAAGCAATTACTGGCCTCCTCGTATTATAAAGAAGCGAAAGAAAAGCACTTTGAAAATCTGCCACAAACTCGTTATCTAGGCGATAAAGGCATAAACAATATGTTTGGTTGGACTATAAACGGTTATATCGAAGATGCTCAAGGTGATCTGAGGCCTCAACATAAACAAGAGCTGGCATTTTGTAATGGCTGTCATAAAACGGTGGGATCAACTTATGATCAAAGCTTTTCATTTCCGCGAAAAGTACAAGGGCGTGATGGCTGGGGTTATATTGATTTAAAAGCCATGACCGATGTACCAAATAAAGGTGAGCAGCAAGGGGAGTTTTTAACTTATTTTGAACGTGTTGGTGGCGGGGATGAATTTCGTCAAAATCAAGAAATGCTCATGCGTTGGTTTAATCAAGATGGCACTGTGAATAAGCAAAGAGTGAAGCAGGCAAAAAATTTATATGAGTTAATTACGCCCTCTAAAGAACGCGCAACTAAGCTTAATAAAGCCTACTTTACGATCATGAAAGAGCAGAGCTACTTATTTGGCCGCGATGCAACACTATTAAAAGCTAAAAATGTACTGCAAACAGTTGACGACTCACAAGCACCACTTGAAGAACAAAACCGTTATGTGTGGGACATGCAATTAGATTGGTCTACTGCTACACAGTAATAGGTTTGATATGTTTTATATTAAAAAGTAATTACTAGGTAATAAATATGACATATTAGAGGGATATCATATTCCACATAGATTGATTGGCAATAGCTTCAATCAAGCTATTTGTGACATGAGTATCCCCCTACTATTTATAACCAAATCATTTGGATATAGGCAAACTAAGTTAGTTTGCCTTTTTTTTTGCTCAGATCATATTTTTACTAACTAAGCTTAAAAAACAGTTAAAAACAGCCCACTGAGCATTACAACGGTGATATTTAAAGCAGTCATTATTTTTACCCAAGATGCTTTGAAGCTATAAAAAATCATTAATATTAAGACACTTAGCGCCATGTAACCACAAAATAGTAAAGCGCCGTAGCCGTTATGTTGTACAACACTCAGTACTAAGCTTAGTAAAATACTGATCCAAGCAGCGATCAAAAACTGTTTACTGAGTTTGTCGCTAGGGCGGGTTTTAAATACATCACGGTAATGATTAAATTTAGCCAAAGCAAAACAATTAAATGCCAGTAAACATAGGCTCAATTGCAGTAATTCATGCATTATGGTTGCTCCTGTAACTTAGTTTTTGCTGAACGGCGCGCCCGTTGTTGCGGTGTTTTAGCCGGAGTGTGAGTTGGTATTTTTTTGGCCTGAATTACAAATAAGGCTGCAAATATTAAGCACATTAAATCAAAACTAAACAACGCCCATTGGCCGTTTAGCAAGTAGCTTATTAGATTGCCATTGGTGGTAAGGGCATTAATAACAGGCACGCTGAGACAGGCGATACCGTTTATCCACGCGAGTAAAATCCACTGCGGCCTTGCGCGTTTAAATAGCGCAAACAAAGCAACGGCTAGCCAAGTCACAAAGAATGCAAGTATTTCTTTATCAGCGCGCTCAGGGGTTGTCATAGGCAGTAACCGGTTGGCAATAAAAAATGCGCAGGTTGCAAGTGGTAAGCCCATTAATGTGGCAAGGTTTAACCCTTCTACCAACTTTAAGCCAATTGTAGCAGGTTGGTCTTTTTTCATGCGTTCGCGAATACGCTTAGCCCACATAATACAGCCAGTTGCTATCATTACACAGCCAGCTACGCCGCATAAAAAGTATAACCAGCGTAATAATGGGTTAGCTAAACGGCCTGTGTGTAGGGCTGTTAGCGAGTCATAGAACACTTCAGTATTGGTTAATTGGGCAGCAGTTTTAGCTATTAAGCTGCCATCTACACCGTTAAATAATAAGGTGGGTGTTTGGTCGCGAACTAGGCTTGCGGTATCTGCACGGACTGTAATTGTGGCTGAGGCTTTATTTGGATCACGAATTGATATTTGTGTTAAGTCAGCATCAGGCCAGTTAGTATAAACTTGATCTAAAATAGTATCGATGGCTATTAATGGGGCGCTATCTGGGCTAGTTTTGGTGCGCACATTAGTGGGTGACACATCGTTAAATAAACCACGAATACCATCTTCGTATGCGGTCATTGCTGGATAGGGGAATAACATAAATATTAGCGTGATTAGGCCTGTATAGGTGATCATAATATGAAAAGGTAACGCCAATACTGACGATACATTATGACCATCTAACCAACTGCGGCTGCCTTTATTGGCACGAAAGCTAAACATATCTTTAAAAATACGTTTGTGGATCACCACCCCAGATATCAGCGCTACCAACATAAATAAGCTCGCAAAGCAGACAATCCAACGGGCTGTGCGTACATCAATGTAATGTAGGTCAAAATGCAGTCGATAAAAAAAGTTACCACCTCTGGTGTCTCTTGTTTGTGCTATTTCGTCGCCTGTTTGTGGGTTGATATTGTGCTCTTGCCAACCACCAAAACGCTTCCCTTCAGGACGAGGCTTTTCATAAGCATAGTTAAGCTGCGGTTTTCGCTCTGTGGGCAAGTAAATTCCCCAACGCGTAGACTCCGGGCCTGCATTTTGTAGGTAATTAATACCACTGATAATTTGGCTACGCTGTTGCGCTACACGCTGTTCAGGCGCTTGTACATTGTGCAGTGCTGGTTGATTCCATAGCGTTATTTCGTCCCGAAAAAAACTCACCGTGCCGGCAAAAAATATTAAATAGAGTAGCCAGCATACTAATAATCCAACCCAAGTATGCATCCAGGTCATGGAGCGGAAAAAACTCTCTTTCATAGCCAACCCTTTAGTAATGATAAGATCAGAGCACACCCTGAAGTAGTTAGTAAAATAGTGATCCATATTTTAGGTAATGACTTAACTGCAAACACCCAAATAAACACGCAGCTGTACACTAAAATAGTCAGGCTGATACTAAGCAGTACAGCATCTGATTTTTTCAGCGGTAAAATAATACTCAGTAACGCGGTAAACACGGCAGTAAAGGTATAACCACCAACAATGGCGGCAAAAAAGCGTGAGATAACAGCAAAACGGTAAGCATGGGCTTGATAAGCTTGGCTTAATTTAGATCTTATAGAGAGTGTTTGGCTGTTTTTGATAGATTGAGCGTGCATGATGATCCCTCAAAGTCCCAAATGGGGGCGAATAAAGGGGGTATTATATATTCTAGATACAGAAAAGATAGTGATTCGTATTTTCTTTGTTGTTTGTCGCGACGACAGCGCAATAATACTCAGTATATTTACTTAGTAAAATGATGATCTGCTTTTATCATTTGCTGTTTTAATTGAAAAGTTCGCAAATTTTTCAACTGCTTGTATGCTTAGTGATTGGAAGGCTATAAGCCGTTACATTAATTTTTTAGGGAGTACTATGTCAGCACACAAAAAACTTAATTATGTTGAATTTGCCGCAGCAGATTTAATCGTCACTAAGGCATTTTTTAGTGCGGTTTTTGATTGGCAGTTTATTGATTATGGCCCCGAATATACGTCATTTAGTGCTGATACAGCTGGGCTTGATGGCGGTTTTTATCAAGCTCCACTTAGCTCATTAACGCAACATGGCGCAGCTTTGTTAGTATTTTATAGCGAGAATATTGCGCAAACACAGGCTAAAGTAGAGCAATATGGCGGGAGTATTATAAAACCAATTTTTGATTTTCCAGGGGGCTGCCGATTCCATTTTACCGAGCCCAGTGGCAATGAATTTGCAGTGTGGTCAGAACATAATTGAACGCAAAAATAGATCATAATTTTACTAACTCAAGGAAATGAATTGAATGACAGATTTGAGTTGCGAAGAAATTAAAGCATTTGTACCAGCAAAAGATTTTGCGCTTAGTTGTGCGTTTTATCAGCATATGGGCTTTCAAATCGCGTGGGAAACCCCAGATATGGCGTACTTTTACCACGGAGACTGTAGTTTTTTACTGCAAAATTTTTATAATCCAGAGCACGCTAAAAATTTTATGATGCACTTATTAGTTGCAGATGTGACAGCATGGCATGATAAATTAACAGATGTGGGGTTGGCGCAAAAATATAATATAAAAATTACTGAGCCAAGCTTGCAAGCGTGGCAAATGATTGATTTTGTTATTTATGATCCAAGTGGTGTGCTGTGGCGAATAGGGCAAAGCAGTGATGATGGCTAGCACCTTGTTAAAGCAAGTTAGTCAATGCGTGATCTGTGAATCTGAGCTGGCGCTTGGGGCACGTCCGGTGCTGCAATTTAATCCCAGTGCGCGTATTTTAATTGCAGGGCAAGCGCCGGGGCTTAAAGTACACCAAAGTGGCATTCCATTTGATGATGCCAGTGGTAAGCGGCTGCGCGAGTGGTTAGGGCTTAAGCCATGCGATTTTTATGATGTAACTAAGGTTGCTATTTTGCCGATGGGCTTTTGTTATCCAGGTAAAGGTAAGTCAGGCGATTTAGCGCCGCGTAAAGAATGCGCACCTGCATGGCGTTCCCAGCTTTTAGCGGCACTGCCCAATATTAAGTTAACCATAGTGCTGGGTAAATATGCCCAAGCGTACCATTTACCACACACAAAACATTTACCCCTCACTGAGTTAGTAAAATCATGGCGTGAGTATTGGCCAGATGTTTTGCCATTGCCGCACCCGAGTCCGCGTAATAATATTTGGCTAACTAAAAACCCTTGGTTTGAGCGTGATGTGGTGCCACAGTTGGCGCAAACTATTCAAGCAATTTTGCAATGTGAGGATGATTAGTTTGATGATCAATACCCAATTTGAGCAGCATGGTTTTTTTCATGTAAAAGGTTTTTACACTGAACGTGAACTTGTGCATGAGCGCGAAGTGATCAATTGTTTTCATCAGCAATGGATCGCAGATAATCAACAGTTTTATCAAACCAAGGCGGTTAATAGTGCCTATTTAACTGCAAATACCTATTTAGATGAGGCCCAGCGCTTAGTATTATTTAAGTTTATTGCCAGCCATAAGTTAATGGCTCAAGTTGATTCGATACTTGAATCAGCGGCCTTTATGAATACCCAGTTGTTTTTTAATCCGGTTAATCCTGAGCAAGAAAATTATTGGCATCGTGATATGCAATACCATTTAAGCTTGGCGGAGCAGCAAGCTGCGCTATCGGGTCCTGAAGTGATACATTGTCGGGTTGCGCTTGAGGATGAGCCAGGTATTGAGTTAGTACCAGGTACCCATCGACGTTGGGATACCCCTGATGAGCTGGCAACTCGGTTGGCTATTGATCACAACAACACCAGCGATGATTTAGCCACCGGCCATGTGATAGAAATGCAAGCAGGGGATTTATTAATTTTCTCGGCAAATATGATCCACCGTGGTTTATACGGTAAAGACCGCTTAGCGCTGGATATTCTTTTTGGTGAGCCACAGCCCCATGTACTGCATTTTGTTCAGGATATCTGTCTGCCTACTCCAGCGATGATTTCGACATTAGAAGATGCCAGTGCCTTTGCGGTTACTTTGGCACACCAAGAATAACCGCGCTACATAGACCTGCCTAAAAACCACATGGGCTACTGTAATAATCTCGAAAGATAAACAGGTCTGAGCTACATTTCGCTGTTACTTAACAGCGCCAGTAGTTGATCTTTAGACATTTGCCCAGCATCACCACTGCCGGCGAGTACTTTATCTGCGAGTGCTTGTTTATGTTCGTGCAATTGCAGGATTTTTTCTTCAATGGTATTTTGTGCTATAAGTCGGTACACAGTAACGGGGCGTGTTTGCCCTAGGCGATGCGCGCGATCTGATGCTTGTTGTTCAACCGCGGGATTCCACCACGGATCGAGATGCAGTACATAATCAGCTGCCGTTAAATTAAGCCCCGTGCCGCCTGCTTTTAAGCTGATCAAAAACAGTGGTGCATGACCTGCTTGAAATTTATCAACTTGTTGTTTGCGTTTGTTAGTACTCATGCTGCCGTCAAGATAACAATAATCGATGCCGCGTTTTTGTAAGCGCTTTTCAACCAGTTTTAACACATCGACAAATTGGCTGAAGATCAGCGCTTGGTGGTTGTTTTCTAGTAATTCTTCAATAATCGCTTCTGCAGTGTCGAGTTTACTCGATGGCAACTTACTATTTTCCAGTAACAACTGCGGGGCAATACAAGCGCGGCGTAATTTAGTTAATGACGCCAAGATAGTAATGTATTGGCTGTCTTCCTGATTTGCTTGTTCAAGTGCGTTTAAACGAGTTGCTTCGTACAGTGCTTGCTCTTTTTCACTTAATGCGAAGGTTAAGTTTATTTCGGTTTTTTCTGGTAACTCGGTCAATACCGTTTGTTTGGTTCGACGCAGGATAAATGGAGCAATGAGGGTTTTCAGGGTATCGGCTTGTTGTTGGTTTTTATCGGCGTTACCAAAGCGCTTTTTAAATACTGGCAGGGTATGTAAAAAGCCTGGCATTAAAAAGTTAAACAAGCTCCACAGTTCACCTAAATGGTTTTCGATTGGCGTGCCTGACAGGGCAATTTTAAATTGACCATTGAGTGCAAATGCGGCTTTAGCTCTTAAACTCAAGGGGTTTTTAATTGCTTGTGCTTCGTCAAAGACAATATTAGCAAAAGAAAATTGCGCCAGTTGTTCACCAATTAGTGGCAGTAAACCATAACTGACGATCACTAAATCGTGTTTACCAGCCGTTGCCAGAATATCAGCGCATGCAGTGGCGTTTTCAATGATTTTTACATGCAAAGCCGGCGCGAATCGCTCGGTTTCAACTTGCCAGTTATGACACACAGATTTTGGCGCAACCACTACACTGGCACCTAAACTACTGCGCATTTGTAACACGGTTAAGGTTTGTAAGGTTTTACCCAGCCCCATGTCATCGGCTAAACAAGCATTGAGTCCCCAGTTGGCCAGTTGCATTAGCCATTTAACCCCGACTACTTGATAGTCTCGTAAAATATGGACTAAATGTGCAGGTAAGGTAGGGTCGATAGTTTGCTCAAATTTAGCTAAACGCGTTTTCCAGCTGTCACCAAATGTGACATCACCTAAGTCGGCAATGCTTTGGTGTAAAGGCAATGCACGCGCGTTGGCAATCCGTAGTTCATCACTTGGGTTGTGCTTATCAATATTTTGCATCCCTTCTAAGCGATTTAATAAGTTAGTTAAACGCTGATCCAATAATAATGAATTGCCTTCCGAAAACTCTAAAATGCTGCCACGGCGCGGGGCTTTAAGCAGGGTTTGTAATTCGTATATTTGGCCGCTAGGGAGTGAGATTTTACCACTGACGCTTAACCAATCGTTATCATCATTTAAGTTAAGAGAAAGGTGCTGGCTTTTGGCAACTTTCATGCCTTGGCTCGTTTCGTCCCAACTTAATACCAGAGACTGTGCTTTTTGCGCAGCTTCAAGTAACTCAATTGCTTGGCTAATATCTTCAGGTAAATAAAACTGCTGTTGAATTTGATTATGTTGCGGTGATTGCCGATCAGCAAATAATCCGGCCATATTTTTCAGTAAATTTCTAAACGCTTTTTGCTCTGCTTTTAAATCACGTTTAATAACAATGCTGTCGGTTTGATCATCATCAGTATGTGCGAGTGTCAAAGCACCAATGCCGGGCTCAACCCAAGGGCCATCTACGCCATTTGGCATGGCATAAAAGTTAATGTTGATACCTAATTGGGTAAGAGCGATCACTGCGGCAAATTCACACAAGCCTTGGCGTACGTTGTTGATATGAGCAAACTCGGTACGCTGGCTGCTAATATGATGCTCGTTAGCCAGTACTTGTAATGCGGCATTTAGTTGTGGCAGTTTTTCTTCGGTTAAATTATTGGGTTGTTGCTCAAATAATTGCAGTAATTTGAGCTGTTTGTCATTAATGGCGAATACTTGGTAACAATTTGCGTGACTGTGGATAAGTAAAAAGTCACAGTCCGGATCGCTGATACTCGGTTGCATTACCAGGCGATAGCAATCATTGCTGTCTTGTGCAATTTCAATGACAAACTCGCCTTTGATCAGCGTAAGTGGCTGTCCATTGTGATCTTCAAGCCCTTTAAACCCTATTAATGCTAGTAATACCGCGGCCGTTGCGTGTATCTCGTGATAACCAAAACCGGCATGGTTGTTGAGCACTTGTACTAAGTTATGATCGGCGCTGGTTAATGCATCTTGATACTGGTTATAAGCAAGTTCTTGGGCGTTTACTTTACGACCTTTGGTCCATTCGCCTTTGGCATTAAGTTGCTGTACTTTGGCTTGTATGAGCGGTAAATCTAAATGGGTTAAATCCAGTTGCCATATAATTCGTTGCTGCGCAGTGGGCGTATCAATTTGGCTAATATTATTAAGCCAACGCTGCCATTGTGGGACGCGGGTAAAGTGCTGTAATAAACCAGTATTGGGTAATGGTGTGTCATCGCTAAGCCAATTAACTAAGTGCTGGCATTGCTCAGCTAACCAGTGTTGATGCGCATTAATTGCGCTATTGAGCTGTTCTAACAGTTCAGTATCACCCCTTAGATGATTTACCTGTTCGTCTGTGGCGTTTTTAATAATTGCCAGTAATAAGCAAAATAATGGCGCTAATGCATTCGGGTTACCAAGTAGATGACTTAAGCTGTTGCTTAAACGATGGTTTTGATAGTTAGCTAAATCCTCTTCCAGCAAATAATCAATCGCTTGGCTTGGGTGGCTTAATTCCCCAAGATTTTTTTGATACCATTTTCGACAGGTATTTAGTTGTTTAATATCTGCTGCGGTTGCACTGATAAATAGGCATATAGTGTAAAGTAATCCGGTGATCTCGGTCGGATAGATGCCTTTGCCAAAGTTTTTTCTAAACGCTGTTAAAGCGCTTTTATACTGTATCAAAGCAATATCAATAAACTCACCCTTGATGGCATTGGTATTTGCTTCATAAAAAGTGGCTAAAACACGGTCTCTTTTATCATCTAGCAATTCAGCAAAATTATCTTCTTGTAATAATATGGCTAAATTCTCATTCAGATAAATACGTTTTCTCAGCTCTGTTGTTGGGAGCGCTTTGGCAATCAGAGTCGGCCATGCACGCTCACTGGTGAGATTGAAAAATTGACCGCGGATAAAGTTATCTAAGCAAAGCTGTTGCCATTGCTCAGGTAGGCATTGCCACAGTTGCTCGCTGTATGGTGATTGCGCGAGCAAATTAACAAAGCCGCTATCAAGCTCAAGTGATAAATCACCAGGGAGCGGTTTTTTTCCGCTTTTTGCGCGGTCAAGATCATTAAATAGCAGGTGCAGAAAGTGCACTGCTTTATCGTGGTAATAATAGCTTTTTGTAGCTTCGGTTAAGAAAGCATGCAATAAAACTGGCTGATGTTTTATCGCATTAATAGCTACATAAGCAACTGCGCTAACTGATATACGAAAGTTTGGTCCGTAGGGGAGCTTCCAAATTAAATCTTTAGATTCGAGTTGTTTAGTGTATTTAGCGACTTCAGCTTGAGAAAATGAATAGCCATTTTTAATGTGACTATAAAGACGTTTAGTGAGCTGCTGAACAGAGTTCTCATAGCCATGCGATGAGCCACTTATTATCAGTGCAAGTAATACACACAGTTGTTTTTGGTCGTTATCAGTTGTGGCGGGCGGCAAAGTACTTAATGGCATAAAATCAATAATTAAAGTCGCTAATGATTGCAGCCAGTATAAGTTTCAGCTGGGGGAGTTACAACCAATAAAAAAGCGACCCAAAGGTCGCTTTTTTATAAAAACCTATTGCACTTTGGCAAACAGTTTTTGTAGTTGCGGCATATATTCTTTAATTAGTTTTAAATTACTTTCGCTAACAACCGGCGCACCTGTATTAGCAGCATTAGCTGAGTTACCAAGTGTGCCCATCATTGAACTAGCGCTGTTATTTTTCGAGCCGCCCATACTTTGCAAACCGCCCATTAACTGATTTACTTTATCTTTGTTTTCTGGCGATAAATTACCTTTGATGTTTTCAAGGTAAGCCATTGAGACTTCAGAACCCACAGTAATTAGTTGTTCAGGGGTGAAACCATATTTATTGGTAAGGGCTGCAAACTCTTTGTATAAATCATTATCTTTGATTGTACCAAGGGCGCCTAATGCCATTGCAGTCGAGCCCCCTTCAGAGCCACCTAACATACTACCCAAATCCATGCTTTTTAATGAATCTTGACTTTGTGACCAATCAACAACCGCGGGTAATGCTTTCATATAGCCTTGTAAATCTTTTTCTGTGATATCTGCCGCAAGGCTTGAAAAACTCATTGCTAACAAACTAAGAGATAAAATTATTTTTTTCATGTTGAGCACCTTTATTCAATTGTTAGTTGCATTAAAGACTATTAATTAGATAACCGCTATAAATTAAAGAGGGTTTTAGTCTGTTAACATCAGATGATATACTACATTTTTGCCTGATGTAGCTGAACCTCATGTTAATTATTTCAAATACCGTAACAATCGATGAATGGGAAGTCGAGCTGTCAGCTATTCGTTCACAAGGAGCGGGTGGTCAAAATGTTAATAAAGTGGCCAGTGCGATCCACCTTCGCTTTGATATTAATCGCTCAAAGTTACCAGAGTTTTATAAAGAGCGGTTGTTGGCGTTCAATGATAGTCGAATCACTAAAGAAGGTGTGATTGTTCTCAAAGCACAAAGTCATCGAACTCAAGAGCTAAACAGGGAAGATGCGTTAAAGCGACTAAAACAGCTTATTTTATCAGCCACTAAGGTTGAACGTGCTCGTCGTGCTACTAAGCCAACACGTAATTCACAGCGCAGACGCATGGATAAGAAAACCAAACATGGTAATACCAAAGCGCTGCGCGGCAGTGTTAAAGTTTAATTTATAAGCTTGGTTTAAGCACCTCAAATAACGCGTTAATATGATCGTCTCTATCATTAAGCGCAGCTATATAACGGTATTTTTCACCGCCAGCTTGTTCAAAAATCTCTCGGTTTTCACCTTCTAATTCTTCAAGTGTCTCAAGGCAATCAGCGCTAAATGCAGGGCTGATAATAGCCACGTCTTTAATCCCTTCGCTTGGTAAGCTCTCAAGGGTTGCATCTGTGTAAGGTTTTAACCACTCAGCTTTACCAAAACGGCTTTGGAAAGTGGTGATCACTTTGTCTTTGTCTAGGCCTAGCTTTTCTACCACTAAACGGGTGGTTTGTTGGCACAGGCAGTGATAGGGATCGCCATTATCTAAAAACTGTTTAGGCATACCGTGGTACGAAAACACCATTTTTTGTGGCATACCGTGTTTTTCTAAATCTTCGCTAATGCTGTTAGCGAGTGACTCTAGGTAGGTTGGGTTTTTGTGATACCCATTTATAAAGTGAAGCTCTGGCACCCAGCGCCATTTTTTTAATACATTCGCCACGGCATCAAATGTTGAGCCTGTCGTTGGGCTTGAATATTGTGGGTAAAGTGGCAACACAATAATGCGGGTTAAGCCTTTATCTCTGAGCTCTTCAAGGCCCGCTTCGATTGATGGATTACCGTAGCGCATCGCCATAACCACTTCGGTATTGGTATAGCCATGCTGTTTTAATAAGGCATTTAATTTAAGGCTTTGCTGGCGTGTAATATGGGTCAGTGGCGAGCCATTTTCAGTCCAGATACTTTTATATAGTTTAGCTGAGCGTTTTGGGCGAATACGCAAAATGATGCCATGCAGGATGATCATCCACACAATACGCGGTATTTCTACGATACGAGGGTCTGACAAAAACTCACGTAAGTAAATACGCAATGCACTTGCTGTTGGGGCATCGGGGCTGCCTAAGTTGGTCAGTAAAACCCCTGTTTTTTGATTAAAACGCTGATCATGAGGGTTATCGGTAACGGCTGAAAATCGCGACACGCAATGCTCCTAAAGCAAAATAGACGGTTATGGAATATATGCTATTAATATTAATAGCTTATTGTAACGAATGAAAGGGTAAATAGGATCACTGATTTACAATGATTTGATCATGATTCTAAATGGAGTCGGTTTTTTAGCTTCTAGTTGCTGTAACTTTTCAATGGATTTAGCACTAAATATATGCCCCTTTGGTAGCAACATAATACCCGTGTGACTATGCAGTGCATGGCTAAGTACCATATTGATGGCTAGCTCTTTGGCCGTTATTATTTTCATCGAGCCTACTTTTGCTTGCTGCTTAATGCATTTAACTCGGCAAGCCTCCAAAGCTTGCACTAATTTAGGATGGTAAAAGTTACCGCTGTACATTTTTACTGTTTCGAGTGCATGTTGGTGCTTTTCTTCATCTTTTAAATTACTTTGTTCAAATGCATCCCAATAGTCACGTGCAAGCGCGAGTATCATTGCACTAAGAGGAATATCATTACCTTTTAATCCTTTAGGTAGGCCATTACCGTTATAGCGTTCGTACTGGTGATAAATGGCGTCAGACACTTCATGCAGATGAGTCGCAGGCATTAACATCAATTGTGCTGTACTTGGATGCGTATAATAACTTTTGCGTTGCTGTTCATTAAGCGCATGCACGGGTTTTTCATAAAGTGCGGGATCCATTGCTAACAGCCCTATCTGAGCTAAGTAACCAGCCATTGCCGCCATTTCTATATTTTTT
Source organism: Pseudoalteromonas sp. SG41-1 (assembly GCF_014164575.1). Taxonomy (NCBI): domain Bacteria; kingdom Pseudomonadati; phylum Pseudomonadota; class Gammaproteobacteria; order Alteromonadales; family Pseudoalteromonadaceae; genus Pseudoalteromonas; species Pseudoalteromonas sp. SG41-1. The sequence goes on along the minus strand of NZ_JACJFL010000027.1, from coordinate 33,199 downwards.
GGCGGTAGCTGCAACTGTTTTGCTATTTGCGTACAGGTATTGGCAATGTTCTGCGCTTTGGTGCCATCTAAATATGGATTGGCATTAATGAAATTATAGAGCAGCTCGAAGGTTGCGCGGTGTTCATTTTTTTCATTTGTATTGGCAACTTTTAGCTGTTGTAAGACCTGTTTAATCTGTTTAGTTCGTTTCTCAACTAACTCTTCAAGTGAGTCATTTAAATCTTTTAATTGCGAGTTTTGTTTTTCTACATGGGCTTGAAGAATTATATTTTGTTTCTTTAAACGGTATTTCTCTACTGCTGACTTTATTATGCTTATTAGTTGATCATTCTGCCATGGTTTGTTGATATATGCATGAATACCGCCTTCATTTACTGCTTTCACAGTAGATTCCAAGTCAGAAAAACCAGTAAGTAGTATGCGTTGCGTGTCTGGGGCTGTCTCTCTTGCTTTTGCTAAAAACTGAGCACCATTCATTTTTGGCATGCGCATGTCGCTTATGATGACATCAAACTCTGTCTCTGCCATTTTCTTTAATGCTTCTTCACCCTCGCTACAAACTGTTGAGGTGAAATTATATTGCCTTAACAGTCTAGTAAGTGATTTTAGTACTCCTGGTTCGTCGTCTAAGCATAAGATATTTGCAGGCTTATTTGTCAACTCCGCGATTTCTTGTATTTCATGCATATTTATTGTCTATTCAAATACTTTGTCATTTTTAATCTAGTATATGTTTAAAGTATAAACAATTTTTAATTATTAAATGTTTTCAGCGTTGTGAGTGATTTTATAGAAAGTAAACATATCTTTTCAAATTTTAGTATCGTAAAACTTTCGCGAGCGCAGACAAAAGTGAGTTGTTTTTTTGCAGAAAGTATAAAACCCATCTAGTATGAGACAGATAAGACATTAATGTTAATACAAGAGAGATTGTAATGGCGATACCGATAACAATTGCAGATGATTCAGCGCTGTCACGCAAAACTATTAGAAGGGTCTTGCCAGAAGATTGGGATGTAGAGATACATGAAGCTAAAAATGGAATCGAGGCTTTAGAGGCTGTGAATAATGGTCTGGCTGAGGTGTTATTTCTAGATTTACAAATGCCGCAAATGAATGGGTATGAGGTTTTAAAGGAACTGCATGATGAGCATAAAAAAACAATCGTAATTGTAATTAGTGCTGATATTCAACCAGAGGCGCAGGCATTAGTTAATTCTTTGGGAGCGTTTAGGTTTTTGAAAAAGCCAATATCTGCCGAGGAGCTTAGTAATACATTACAAGAGGTTGGGTTGTTATGATTACTATTAGCGAAGAGGAGCGAGATGCCTTACAAGAAATAATGAATATATCTATGGGGCAAGCTGCAGATGCACTTGCTCGGCTGATCCAAACAAAGGTTGCGTTGTCGGTGCCAGCCATTGAGGCGTTGTCGCCTGCGGCATTTCAAGAAGTTCTCGATAATTTTAAAAGTAGCTGGTTTGCAAGGCAATCTTTTGTCGGAACAATTCGAGGTGAAGTGATTACTGGCATACAAAAAGATGGATGTTCAGCACTGGCTGATATAATGGATTTTGACTTACCATTAGATCAAGCGGCTACTGAGGAACTTGTATTGGAGGTTACAAATATAATCTCGGCTGCCTGTTTGCAGGGTTTTACTAGTCAACTTGAGTTATCTACTCAGTTAAATATGCCTGCCTTTTATTATCCAGATAAAGCAACACAAAATATTGAATGGTCCTCTGTGTTAATTATTGAAGTGGATTTTAAGATTGAGCATATGAAATTTGATGCTCGCGTGTTAATTGGACTCAGTGAAGGGTCTATAGAACAAGCACTCATTCCTATCCGTGCTCTCTTGGAGGAGTAATGGAAAAAGCGGAGTTTGAGCGAGTAATAAGGCAAATCCCCATAGGAGCTTGCATTATTGATGTAAACTGTGTGATTACCTTTGCTAATCCTGCATTTTCTGGCGGTTTAACTGCAAGAAATGACCACCTTATAGGTGAGAACCTGCTCACTGTGTTCTCTGAGCAAGCGCGTTTTTTAAGGCGAAAAATAGACAGTGTATTTGTACTCAAAAACTCTAGCTTCAGTTACTGGCAACAACGGCCACATGTATTTCCGATGAGAAGCACTCGACCTATTACCGGTGATGAGTCTCAAATGTATCAAAATGTTCAATTTATGCCGATTACTGCTTGTGATGGAGAAGTGAGCCATGTGTGTATTGTTGTAACAGATGTAACAGCAGAGGCTAGTTATTTTATGCAGCAAACTGATTTGAAAAATGAGTTGGAGTCTGAGCATCAGCAGCTAAAAAAACTACATCAAGAGCTTAAAATTGCACAAAGGCAAATGTTGCAATCCGAAAAAATGGCTTCTATTGGTCAGCTTGCTGCGGGGGTTGCACATGAAATTAATAATCCTATTGGTTTTGTGCGCTCAAATTTAGAAACGCTAAAAGATTACTCGCAAAAATTAATGAAGACCAATGAAACGCAAAAAAAAATCATTTTAAAGCAAGCTGAGCCTAGGTTTATTGCGTTACTTGAAGATGTTTATGAAAAAAACGGTATTGCGTTCATTAATGAAGATCTCCCAGAACTGCTTAACGAGTCTTTAGATGGCACAGAGCGAGTTCGAAAAATAGTAAGTGGATTACGTGACTTTGCAATACAAGATGATGAAAATTGGGCTGAGGTTAATTTATGTGCAGAAATTGATTCTGCCTTGGTGGTACTTGAAAACGAAATAAAATATAAAGCCAAAACATCCGTCTCACTACCTGATGAAGCTATAACTTTTTGGGCAAAACCCAGTGCAATTAGACAGTTGTTGTTTAATATTATTGTAAATGCGTTGTATGCAATGCAGCCAATGGGTTTATTAAGTATTAGTTGTGCCTATAATGAAAGTAAAGATGTGCTACTTACAATAACCGATACAGGATCTGGTATTAGCCCTGAAGATTTAGTGCGTATTTTTGATCCCTTTTTTACTACGAAAGATATAGGCCAAGGTACTGGGCTTGGACTCTCTGAAGTATACGCAACGGTTCAGGAACATCACGGTCAGGTTAATGTGAGTAGTGAATTAGGCAAAGGCAGTTGCTTTGAATTTACGTTTAAAAAGCAAAAATAAACTTTAGAGTGAAACACAAGTACTTCCTTTCAAAGGTAATACTGAGCTGGCTAAAGCTAATGTTTTTAAATGATGGAGGCGGGTAATGAAAGGCATAATTTTTAATGTGTTAGAAGACATGGTTGTAGAGCAACTAGGTATGGAGGTATGGAATGAGCTATTACAATCACATACACCTGAGGGGCGCGTTTACGTGTCGGCAAAAAATTATGACGCTGGTGAGTTATTTGCAATGGCTAATGGTGTTGCGCTGAGACTCAATATGCCATTGCAAGATGTAGTGAAGGCATTTGGTCAATTTTTATTTAAAGGACTCGCTGATAGACACCTTGATGTAGTCGAGCGCTTTACTGATTTTACGTCATTGGTTATGGGGATCCATGATGTTATTCATCTTGAAGTAAATAAGTTATATCAAGACCCATCACTGCCGACTATATCATGTCGTATTAGCCGCCCTGGTCACATCGAAATGAATTACAATTCGCCGCGTAAACTTTGCTTATGTGCAGAAGGTTTATTATTCGGTGCTGCTGAATACTTCGATCAAGCTATTAATATTACGCACGCTGTGTGTATGCACAAAGGCGCCCAGCAGTGTATTTTGCATATTGAGGTTGCTGATGAGTGAATCTAGCGATGCTTATTATGTTGCTTATCTACGCGAAAAAAAAGCAAGAAGGGAGGTCGAGCAGTTGCTTGAAGATAGCTCGCGGCAGCTATACGAAAAGAATAAGTTACTTGAGCAGCAAATAACGCAAATAAAATCACAACAGCAGTCAATGTTACAACAAGAAAAGTTGGCCACATTAGGATCGTTAGCGGCAGGCGTCGCTCATGAAGTTAATAATCCACTGGCATTTGTAATGAGTAATGTTGATACACTTTATTTGTATAGTAGAAATATGATTGATGCATTAAATCGCTCCAGTATTTCGTTATCCGAAGATAAGGAGCAACTACTTGTCATTCAAGATGATTTACCTGAATTAGTTTCAGATATTAATGAGGGGTTAATTAGAATTAGAGACATAACAAAAAACCTGTTATTTTTTGCCCGTAATGATAGCCAGCATCAGGTTGAGGTTAAATTGCAAGATGCTATAGAATTAAACTTAAAATTGCTAAAGCCATTACTTAAAGATATTAATGTAGAACTTGATTTTACGTATAACTCGTCCGTTTTATTTACACCGAACGAATTAAATCAGTTATTAGTCAATATTCTTCTTAATGCTATTCAATCGTTTATTCCCGATAGTGAACGAACAGCTCAGATCAATGTGTCAGTGAGTGAGTTAAACAATAAGACTGTTTTAAAAGTAACTGATACTGGCTGCGGAATGAGTGATGATATAAAAAACAAAGTTTATGACCCATTTTATACAACTAAGCCTGTCGGTACTGGAACCGGAATGGGTATGTCAATGGTTTTACAAGTTGTACAAAAGCATAATTGTAAAATATATATTGAGTCAGCTATTGATGTGGGGTCTACTATATTAATTGAATTTCCACCATTAGATTAACTATCTATTATCTGGCAAAGGTTGAGTCATTATTTATGTCGATTATTATACAGTTGAAAAATCCGCTAAAGAATAAAGTTTAGTCATCATTTTTTTCCTTTAATGCTATTATGGTTAATTCTTCATCATTTAAATCTGAGTTTTTAGGAAGTGTAATACTAAAAACAGTGCCTTCTCCTGGTTTGCTTTGTACCGAAATTTTTCCATTATGCTGTTCTATAATAGCTCTTGAAATAGCCAGACCTAATCCAGTCCCTTTACCTATTGGTTTAGTTGTGAAAAAAGGATCAAAAATACTACTTAGCTTATCAGCTGGGATCCCACAACCATTATCACTAATTGTTATATAAGCATTGTAAGAGTCTTGTGTTGTGGTTACAGCTATCATTCCTACAGAATTACTTAGCGACTGCGCAGCATTGATAAAAATATTTAGAAATACTTGGTAAAGCTGGGTTGTACGACCTATGAGCTTTATTTCATCTGCGCAATAGTATCTTTCAATTGTTGCATTGTATTTTATTTGATTCCAAGCAACTCGTAGAGTGTTTTCTAACAAACTAGTGAGGTTGATATCATCTATTTTTGTTTGATTTGGATGAGCAAACAGTTTTAGGCTCTGAACTATTTCTTTGACTCTATTCGCACCTTCTTTCATTTCACTTAAAATATCACTGGTATCTTGTGTTAATTCATCAAATTGATAGTGTTCTAGCCGTTCGTTGATAGCGCGTGTACTTTGAAATTGCGGTTTTACTAAATCTTTAATCAAATTAGTGTGCTGCTGTATATTATGGGCTAAGTTCTGAATGTTACTGATAACGTAGCTTAATGGGTTGTTTATTTCATGAGCAACGCCTGCGGCCATTTGTCCTAATGAAGCCATTTTTTCTGAGTTGATTAACGTTTGCTCTATGTTTTGCTGCCTTTGCTGTAGACTTTTTTGTTCAAATTGTGAAATTGTATTACCAGTGAAGCTAATAAATTGCTGAAGTAAACTCACGTCTTTTTGATTAAAAGCACCTTGTTTCTCAGAAAAAACAAATAATTGATATTGTTTTTTATTTGTTGTTACTGGCGCAGTTAATAGTGAGTGTTGTTGTTGCCAAAAAAGGTCATCTATTTGCCACTTAGTGAGTTTACGTAACTCAAATATATTTTTTATGTTGGGCTGTATCGACAAAATAGCGATTAATTCAGGTAATACTTTCTCTGCATTTTCCTTTGATGCTTTTAGCATAGAGTAGGATTCAGTATTAGGATTATATTTTACTAATACTGCTGCTGAAAAAGATATTGTTCGTTGTAATATAGAGAAAAAATCTTTAAATAACTCATCAGTATTTGAGCTTGCTAATATTGCTTCTAGGCCATTTAATATTAGCGTATTAAAAGCCCCTGCTTGCTCTAGAGCTTTATTTTTCATTTCCAGTTGATGAATCCTTTCTAATAGCTGTTCATTATTTTTCATAGTATTTACCAAATATAATTAAGTTACTTTCTATTTTTATAAATATCGAAGTAGCTTACGTCGCGAAAATGAAATTCTGTTGTTAAAGGAATGTGTGCAAGTTGTAATTCTTGCATTATGTACTTATTTAATCGTCTATAAGCACCAAAAAAAATAAGAACAGCTCCTATTATTATGTCAGCGCTAGATACCACTAAACGAATAATCGCAGATACTTTTTGTGTTAATTGATGTTCGCACTCTTTATTTTTTTTATTCTGGATGCACTTAGTTTCAATCGAAAACATTTTCAACCTTTTTTAATATTCATAAATACTGTTGGTGTCCTTGTTGAGCTTAATATCTCGTCATGTTTCTGTCCAATACGTTGCCGATGAAATATTCAGCCAGCGGCATTTAGTTAGATGTTTAAGTTACCTTAATATTCAAGTTGCAAAGTGCGCCTGTTGTTGTCTTTGGGTGTACCAATTTTAATGTCAGGCTCTACTTGTATAGCATTAATAGCCCTTCTGTCTCATTTGTCGCAATAGTAATAAAGCTGTGCTACGATTTAAATAGATTGATACTAAGTTGTTGTGTGATGTTAAAAACGTTAAAGCCAAGTGAGATAGCCCGCTACTGCGATGTACACCAAAGAACCGTTAGTCGCTGGATTGCATCCGGTGAATTAGTTGGTCATAAATTACCTGGACGGGGCAATTATCGTGTTCAAGTTTCTGATTTTATAAACTTCCTTAAGAAGCAGAACATGCCAATATCGGATAGCTTATCTTTGCAGAAACAAGTACTAATTATTGATGACGAGGTCAATGTTCGTTCAAGTATCAAGCGAACCTTAAAAAAACAAAATTTTAGTACTATTGAAGCTGCCAGTGGCTTTGAAGCAGGGCTTTTATTGCAACAAAAGAACCCTGATCTGATAACGGTTGATTTACGTATGCCTGGTATAAGTGGGTTAGAAGTTATTCGTATGATTCGTGCGCAGGAAAGATTTTCAGATGTTAAAATTCTTGTTATATCAGGGGTACACGAAGAAGAGTTAAAGAATACGATTGTAGTTGGTGCGCATGGTTATCTTTGCAAGCCGTTTACTAGCGATGAATTAATAAATATTGTTAATAAATTAGTTAATAAGTAGCCGTTGATGCAGAGGTAGCAAATAATGATAAACACTATTCTTCTGGTTGATGATGAATTGAATGTTTTACGATCGCTTAAGCGACTGTTTGTTCGATCGGGTTTTGATGTTGCAACAGCATCAAGTGCAGCAGATGCTCTTGAATATTTGAGTACTAATCGTGTAGCAGTCATAGTTACCGACTTCAGAATGCCGGTTATGGATGGCGCTGAGTTTTTACTTGAAGTGAAACAAAAATGGCCTACTACCGTTAACTTGGTACTTAGTGGCTATGCAGACTTTAAATCAGTCGTTGAATTACTCAATCAAGGTGTAGCCTTCCGTTTTTTGGAAAAGCCGTGGAGTGATGATGATTTATTAACAAATATTCATCAAGCACTGGTTGAATTTTCAAAATATCATTTTCAAAAAACACGAGACCAGATACTTTTGGGTAGTGTTTCTCCCTTGATTGAAGTTACTGATAAAGGAGTAATCGGTCGCTATAATGGTTATGCAAAAAAAGTTATCCATAACATCGAACAACTTCAAGGCAGAAATGTCTCTGAGTTATCTGCGACGTTAAAAACAGATGTTATCGATGCTTTTTTTGCAGAGGAAAGTCCAACACTGTTTCTTAATTATTTCGATGTGTCTGCAACGGGTGAAGAAAAGGAAATAATAATAGAGCGATACCTATCGGATCAATTTGCTCATCTTCTCAAGCTTTCTTTTGGGGGAGCTTGTCCGAAAAATGAACTCAGGTTTAAAAAGTCAAGCCTGATGGCTGAACATGAATTTTGTGAGTTAGTCACTTCTTTTGAGCTAAATTCTCGACCTTGTACTGTCGTTTATTTAGGGGTCTTACAATTCTCATTATTGAATAATTTACTTAATCACCATGAAATTTACAGTCTGATACACGATATAGTTAATGCGATCGAAGGTGCGCTCACTGATGAAATAAAACTATGCCACTTTAATATGGACAGGTTTGTTTTATTGATCCCAAGAATTATGAATGACACGCAGCTATTAATCTATATGGAAAAAATAATAAAAAAATTCAATGAGTTACTTTGTTTAACTCGTGCTACAACAGATTTGAATTTATACGGTGTTTATGGTTTTGTGCCAGAAGATGGTATTTCCGGGAAAGAACTTATCAATCAAATGCGTCTCAATATGGGGCATCAGATAGTTAAACAACACCGCACTATAACTAGGTTTGACCCAGATTTAGTAGCTGATTATAAAAAAGAGTTTGAGCTGAGCAGAATGCTGCTTACTGCTATTTCTGAAGAACAATTAACACTACGTTTTCAGCCTAAAATTGATTTATCGTCTCAAAAAGTTGCCGGTGCTGAGGTCTTAGTCCGATGGTATGAGCCAAAAAAATATGGCTGGGTGTCACCTGCTCAGTTTATTCCAATAGCAGAATGTGATGGCCAGATCATTGAATTGGGGCGATGGGTGATTGAAAAAAGTTGCGAAGCACTTAGCCGTTGGATGAAAGAGGGGATTGAGTCTTGCCCTCTGGCAATTAATGTATCTGGTAGGCAGCTAAAAGAAGACAAAGGTTTTGTTGATTTTGTTCTTGAATGTGTAAAAAAACATCACTTACTCTCATCACAACTTCATTTTGAATTGACTGAAACATACCTAGTTGAGGATATTGCTGGATGTCAACAGCAACTCTCAGAATTAAGATCTCATGGTTTTGAGATTTTAATTGATGATTTTGGTGTTGGCTATTCGTCACTTGCTTACTTATCTAAACTGGCGGTTGATGCACTTAAGTTAGACAAAGTACTAATTACAGATCTCGATTCATCAATTGGTATGCAGAGCCTAGTGCGTAATATTATTCGTATGGCCCATGAGCTAAAACTTAAAGTGATCGCTGAAGGTGTAGAAACGCCCTTTCAGTGTTCTAAATTAAAGACATTAGGTTGTGATTATGTGCAAGGTTTCTACTTTTCAGTACCACTTGAAGAAGATGATTTCTGCGCATTTATACAATCAACTAACAAGATAATTACTATATGACATCAGTGACCGTGGTATTGTTAGATGATGATGCGCTGTTACTGAAAGCTTTACAGCGGACAATTATTCGCACATTTCCTAACACAATAGTACTTGTTGCCAATGAATTAGATGAGTTTTGGCAATTATTACAAGACAACCCCGATGTGGATTTAGTAATTAGTGATTACTTGATGCCTCATATGAATGGTTTGGATGTGCTTGAATTATGTGTTGCTAGGTATCCGTATCCGGTAAGAGCATTACTAACTGGGGATATGACAAACACAACAATAATGCGTCAACCTAATTTAGTGCATGCGTATTTAAGTAAGCCTTTTAGCGGTGCAGACATTAGTAATTTATTAAATAATGTTGCCGAGCTAAAGAGTTTACCATTTGAAAAACATGTTCGTCGTCAGTTAGGGGCGATGATGAGTTTTCCTGTTTGTCCTATATTTCTCCAAAAGTTACAAATAGTATTGAGTAGCGATGATTATAACTTACATCAAATAACCACCATAGTCTCTCAAGAGCCTGTTATTACAGCTAAATTACTTCAAATTGCTAATTCAGCTTATCTTGGTTTTCAGCGACAAACATCTTCTATAGATGAAGCCGTATCTAGGATTGGCTCCACTATGTTATTAGCGATTGTTACTTCTTTAGCAATGTCGCAAGCAGTAGGTAATGTATTACCTACTCGTGTGCACGAAAGACAGCTTGAAATAGCGTCTAATTACGCAGGCTGTGTAAAAACATTTGCTGAGCATGCTGGGTTTAATCGAAAAAACCAAGAATTACTTTTTTCTGTCGCAATACTTAGCTTTGTCGGTAAGGTTATTTTGCTTTGCGGGGATCAAAGTCTAGCGCAAAGCTATGATGAAGGTATCAACACGGATGATTTAGCTCATTATCAAAGTGTCTCTGCTTATGTAATGAAATTGTGGGGTTATGATAGTCGAATATGTACTTTATTGATGAGCTGTAATGACTTAAATGGCATAAAAGAAGCCAAGCTTAACGAAATAAATCAGCTACTTTACATAGTCAGGAAAATTTTATTTAGTGCATGCTCAGTAGATAATTTACAAGTTTTATTAACTGATAAAAATGTTGATATTAATTTGACGCAAGCATTAGCTAGTTTTGATTGGAAAACATACCTGATTTCTTACTAGGGAGTGTTGATCTTTCATGATTCAAATTAGCTCTATCTAGGGGCGCTTCAATCGCGGCATTAGCATGATAACTTAGTAGACTAAATAAAAACTAAGTAAAGCTAGCGCATTCTGTTATCGGCTTTTCTCTAAATCCATGTAAGTAATGAAAAACCAATTTGTTCTAGGCAGAAATTTTGAGCTGCGCGTTTTTTAATTTTTTATCAATTATTTAGTGATACAACCACATTGCACAGGCACTGTATCAGCAAAAAATATACTGCTGTAAACTTAACCTCGAAAGATTTATACCAATAGTGTTAAGTTACTGACCATTTAGCTCGCTAGAATGGTTAAATATTTAAGTCGATTGGTATTACACGCTACAGATATTTTAACCTTTCGATTTTATTACTTAGCATCATTTATTGTGGTTATTAATAAGGCTTAATAAGTGATGGGATTTTTATAGTGATCTCAGGTTATTTGAAAAGGAAGTGCTCGATAATTTTTTGTAAAAAGCCAGTTAATAATTTAGCTGTGGGGTATAAGGTAAATAAAATGCTTGTATTTTGCTGCAACTCGACGCTTGTTGTGTTTGAAATTGTTTCGCCATAATTTATGTTAAGAAAAGGGTTGCTATGATCGCGACGAACTATGACTAGATTACATCTCTCCTATATTAGCAAACCAGTCTGCAATTAACAGCTACGGGCATACTATTAGTCTACACTATGGTTAATGATTATCAGGGGAAAATTGAAATTGAGACTATCGTAAGTTTAGGTACATGTGTGCGATGTATTTTTCCAGTGTTGAGTGAGCGACCTTAACTCAGGGCAAAAACCATTTAACCAGAGTTAGGTTAAGTAATAATTTGCTTTTAAATTAGCCAATTGTTGGTTAGTGTAGGTATGAATTTTATAATAACTTGAGGGTGAATAATGCTTAATGAAAAAAGTGAATTGGTTCTTAGGGATTATCTAAGTCAGCACCCTGAACTAAAAGTGGTGAGTACTGACAGCGTGATTGGTTTTATCAGTGGGTTATTGGCGTGCTCGGAATTTTATGGCGAGTCAGAAATTGCCAATTATATTGCTGATAAAAATGACCCTATTTATACCCGATTAATGACAAGCTCAGCGGAGCATGACGCAATGATCACGCTGCTGGATAATGTGACCGAGGCTCAGGTCGCGCAGCAGCATATACTGGCAAGTATTTACCCTCATGGTAAAGATGCTAAAGAGCCGAGTGAGCAACTACAACAATGGTGTGTCGGCTATTTAGCTGCTTATATGGTGAATCAAGAAGTATGGCAGCATGACTTTAACTTTTTACTCAGTGCCGATAAACAGGTCGTTGAGAATCAGGCAGATGGACAGTTATTTATTGATAACTTTGAAGCGACGCTTAATTTACTAGCCACTTTTGCGATGTGGCCAGATTCGCTCAAAGAGCATCCAGAACCAGCGGTACTTAGTGAAGGCTTTGCACTACTGTATACTGGATTAGATGAAAGTCTTACTGGCATTGCATCCATGGCATTGATGCTAGAAGATGAAAAACTGGCTTTGTGGGAAGAAGAAGGCTAGAAAACATAGTTTTAACAACCAGCATGATTTGAATAATCATGCTTTTTTTTGTTTAAAATTCAATCAAAAACATGAAAAAGAAGAAAATTTAGCTAATTTTTGCATATATCGACCATTGTCGCAGTTAAATATGTTTCTTTTTATATGTGTATGTTGCTAGGATGTTCGTCAAGGCGTCATTATGTAAATGACGCTGCATTACACTAATTATAACTTTTATGAATTTACTTGTTTATTACTGCAATCGAGTAAACAGGTGAAGAGTCAACAGGGTCGAACAACACACATGACAATACTTCGTTTAAATACATTGGCTATCGCCGTAGGACTTGCATTTACCAGCTCAGCTGTCATGGCTGAAGACGCACAAGTTCAAGCAGAAAAAAACATAGAACAAATTTCCGTTTTAGGTTCACGGGTATCTAACCGCACAGCAACTGAATCTTCGTCACCCATTGATTTAATTGACGCTGATGATTTAAACAAAGGTGGCTTTACCGAGCTTGGTCAAAGCTTACAAGCTACAGCGCCATCGTTTAATTTTTCGCGTACACAAGTTTCTGACGGTTCCGATTTATTTCGCCCAGCAACATTACGCGGCTTACAGCCAGACCAAACCCTGGTTTTAGTAAATGGTAAGCGCCGTCATAATCAATCTATTTTTGGCCTTAATGGTACAGTTGGTGCAGGTGCTGCGGGTACCGATATGAATGCTATTCCACTTACGGCACTTAAAGGCGTTGAAGTATTACGCGATGGTGCTGCAGCGCAGTATGGCTCTGATGCTATTGCTGGGGTCATTAACTTATCACTGAATGATTCAACTGGTATAACAACTGGTTATGTACAATATAGTGAAACAGCTGAAGGTGATGGCGATACCATTTCAGCGGGTTTAAATCGCGGTTTTGATTTGGGCACAGAAGGCGGTTTTATTAATTTATCTCTTGAGTATCGTGATGCCGATGGTACTAACCGCGCAGAGCGCGATACAGGTGGATCGCTTGATGTAGAGCCAGGTACATTATCTGACAACGTTCGTTGGGGCCAAGGTAATTCGGAAAGTGAATTTACCTCGTTATTTTATAATATGGCATTGCCAATGGGCGACGGTGAGCTTTACTCGTTTGGTGGTTACTCTGAGCGCACTGCACTGGGTAACGGTTTTTACCGTAACTTTAACGAAGCATCTAAAAATGTTACTCAAGTATACAGTGATGGTTTTTTACCGCGCATTTATAACGAAGCACAGGATATTTCTATTGCGCTAGGTTTTAAAGGTGATATTAATCCAGATTGGAATTACGATGTATCGGCAGTTTATGGTGAAAACCAATATGACTTTACATCACGCAATACATTAAACGCTTCTTACGCGGCGGAGTATTTATTTAATAACCCAACGGCAAGTGATGCTGATATAGCAGCAAATGCAGGCCCAAGTGGTGGTTACTCAGGTGGTTTTAGGTTCGATCAAACAACAATTAACCTTGACGTAAATGGTATTGTGGACATTGGTCGCGGCGAACCACTCTATGTAACAATTGGTGCAGAGTATCGTAAAGAAAATTACCAGATAGTACCTGGTGATGAAGCATCGTACGCATGTGGTTTAGCAAACATGGATACATCGTATCCATCAGTGAACGACCCTGAGCAATTTGCACAATGTGGCTTTCAAGCTTATAACGGTTTGCGTCCAGAAGCTGCAAATCAGAGCGACCGTAACAGCTACGCATTTTACGTAGATGTTGAAACTATGCTTACTGATGCATGGAACGTCAGTGGTGCACTTCGCTATGAAGATTTCTCTGATGCTGGAGATGACTTAATTGGTAAGTTAGCAACGCGTTATGAATTTAACGATGACTTTGCAGTACGTGGTGCGGTATCTACTGGCTTTAGGGCCCCTTCGCTGCAGCAAAGTGGCTATACAGCATTTACTACTAACTTAGGATCCGACGGCACGTTAACGCAATCATTTACTGCAAATACGGGCACTGCTTTCCCAAGTGCACTAGGTGTAGATAGCTTAAAGCTTGAGACATCGACAAACTACAGTGCTGGTTTTGTTTACGATGTCACAAGCGAACTTTCGTTAACGGTTGATTTTTACCGCGTAGAAATTGAAGACCGTATTACACTTGGCAGTTTATTAACGGCTGACGATGTATCGTTTAGCTCTGAGGCTGTTGCTGCTTTACAAGCAACCGGCGCTGTACAAGCTAACTACTTCTCGAACTCAGTTGATTCAACCACTCAAGGCGTTGATATAATTGCATCATATCGTACCGATGTAGAAGGCGGTAACTTTGGTGTTACTTTTGCGGGTAACTTAAACGATACTAAAATTGATGGTGTAAACGCAGCGGACGGCATTCCAGAATCGGTTGCATTTGATGATTTACAACGCAGCTTTTTTACCGACGGACAGCCTAGTGAACGAGCAACACTTACCTTTGACTACGAACGTGATGCATACACTTCAACAATTCGTTTTAATTACTTTGGCGAAACTGATGTAAAATATTTTGGTAACGACCATATATCATTACCGGGTGAGCTTTCGCCAACAGGTTCATTCAAACCAACTAGTACGGTTGAATCAGCAGTGTTAGTTGATTTAAATGTTAGCTACCAAATTAATGATATGTTTGTGCTTTCGGTTGGTGCCGATAACGTATTTGACGAAACGCCAGATGAACTAGGTGATGACGAAGTACTAAACTTTATCACCAATGGCGCATTTAAATACCCTGTACGTGCATTGCCTTATGGCTTTGATGGCAGAAGTTATTACGCAAAAGTAAGTTTTAGTTTCTAAATTTATAGTTGTTATTAAGCCCGCAAATAAGCGGGCTTTTTGATTTAAAATGCTTGTGTTTTTTTATATCAAGCATACAATCGCAAAACTTTTAAAGAGGAAAAATAAATGAGTAAACGTCGTTCTAAAGTGACTAAATCTACAACATCAGTAGATACAGGTCGGGGTGTTATTCGCGATAATGCATTAGCCGCATTAGTGACATCGAAAATTTTTAAACCACAAATTATAGCTGCTAAAAAAGGTAAAGGTGCTTACAAGCGCAACAAAAAGCATGCAGGACAAGAGTTCTATTTAATCGCCGCTTAATGACGTTGTGATCAAATAGGGCTTTTGTTCTAAACGCTATTTTTTATAAAAAATAGTAAGCTCAGAAATTTTTATAAGACCTCGCTTAGATAATTTTTTTCTAATCGAGGTTTTTTGGTTATATAGTCTACCACCTTATTGTTTATACCTATTCACACTCACGTTTACGTTTTCGTAAAACTTGCTAGAGCCCGCGAAGATACTCACAAATAAAATGTAACCATAAATTAACCTTGCGTTCATATTTTGTATGCGAAATTACCCATTCTTTAAACTGTATGGTTTTTATTTGATGTTAAATGATGATAAAAAATATCATTTATAGTCCTTTTTGGTTAATAAAATGGCTGTTTTATATACATCACATATCCAAATTAAGTTGACGTATGAGTTAACTGTGGTAGTTTTTAAACTGAGTTGTAAATTTAATGTTATATTTAACCCTGGGCGGAGGAGCTATGAGCTCACAAATGACAATAAAAAATGCTTTCAAACTAAGTGCAGTGTCACTCAGTTTTGTAGGCTTAAGTGTGCACGCAGCAGTCGACTGTAGTGCATTAACGCAATGGCAAACGGGTCAAACTCACAGCGGTGGCAGCCAAGTACACACACAAAATAGTGCATATGAGGCAAAGTGGTGGACACAATCAAACCCTTTAGAGAATTCAGGCCCGTGGCAAGAATGGAAACTTTTGGGTTTGTGTGACAGCGCTGTCACTGAGAATCAGGCACCCAATATTACAGTATTAACTCCTGCAAATAATTCTCAATTTGCCGATAAAGACAGCGTTGTCATAACTGCGCAAGCAACCGATGAAGATGGTTCTGTGACAAAAGTTGAGTTTTTTGTTGATGGTGCATTAATCGCAACTGATAGTAGCGCACCGTTTAGTACTAATTGGCCCGCGGTTGTCGGCACTCATCAATTGAGTGCAGTAGCAACCGATGACGACGGCGCGCAATCTTCGCAAGTGATCAATACGATCAGCGTTACTGAAATCGTGGATCCGGTTAATCAAGCACCGGTGGCAACAATTAGTTTCAGTAGTTTACCAACAGAATTAACGGTTGGCTCACAAGTGGTGTTTGCTCTTGCAGGTACTGACAGTGATGGTCAAGTAACGGCACTTAACTTTGCGGTTAATGGTGCTGATGTGCACCAAGCAAGTACGGCATCAAGCAGTTATGCTTGGCAAGCAACAGCGCTTGGTCAGGCAACCTTTACGTTAACGGTAACTGATAACGAAGGCGCAACAGCCCAAGTAACAAAGGTGCTTACTGTTGTTGAAGAAAATACCGGACCAGTGACTGGAACTGATTGTCATCCGCAGGGGTTATATCAAACACCAGGTGTAAATACGCCGTATTGTACTGTGTATGATGCAGATGGTCGTGAGATAATGGGTGTTGATCATCCGCGTCGTGTAATTGGTTATTTCACCAGTTGGCGCAATGGCGCAAATGGCCAACCGAGCTATTTAGTAAATGATATTCCATGGGATAAAATAACTCATATCAACTATGCGTTTGCCCATGTTGATGCCAATAATAAAGTATCGATTGGCGATCCAAATGCAGCCGGTAATCCAGCTACAAATATGGAATGGCCAGGAGTGGTAGGTGCCGAAATGGACCCAAGCTTCTCGTATAAAGGTCACTTCAATCTTTTAAACAAATTCAAAAAACAACACCCACACGTTAAAACATTAGTATCTGTAGGTGGTTGGGCTGAAACGGGTGGTTTCTTTGATGAAACGGGCCGCGTTGAAAGTGGTGGTTTTTATACCATGACGACCAATGCAGATGGTTCAGTTAATCAAGCGGGCATTGATGCCTTTGCAAAAAGCTCAGTCGAGTTCATTGAGAAATATGGTTTTGATGGTGTTGATATTGATTATGAATACCCATCATCAATGAAAGATTCAGGTCACCCTGATGATTTCCCAATTTCAAATGCACGTCGTGCAGGTTTAAATGCATCTTACCAAGTACTAATGAAAAAGCTGCGCGAAGAGTTAGACCGTGCTGGTGAAAAAGCGGGTAAACATTATTTACTAACAATTGCATCGCCTTCTTCAGGTTATTTACTTCGTGGTATGGAAACATTCCAAACGGTTAAATACCTCGATTACGTTAACATCATGTCTTACGACTTACATGGAGCATGGAACTCGCATGTTGGCCACAACGCTGCCTTATTTGATACCGGTGTTGATTCTGAACTAGCGCAATGGGGGGTTTACACAACAGCTGAGTTTGAAGGGATTGGTTATTTAAATACTGATTGGGCGGTACGTTATTTTCGTGGCGCAGTATCGGCAGGGCGTATCAATATTGGTATTCCTTACTACACCCGAGGTTTTAAAGATGTCAGCGGGGGTACTAATGGGCTGTGGGGGCAATCTGCACTACCTAATCAAGCAGATTGCGCAACAGGTACCGGCGTTGGCGAAAAGAACAAGTGTGGCAATGGCGCATTAGGCATTGATAATCTTTGGCATGATAAGAACGATGCAGGACAAGAAATGCCAGCAGGTTCTAACCCGTTGTGGCATGTTAAAAATCTTGAGAACGGCATTGTTGGTTCGTACTTAGGTGTGTATGGCTTAACACCAGAGACTGATGTTGATGATCAATTAACGGGTACTTATACACGTCACTATGACAGCGTTGCTGTTGCACCTTGGTTATGGAACTCAGAGAAAAAAGTATTCCTATCTATTGAAGATGAGCAGTCTATGGCAGCTAAAGTTGATTACGTAATTAACAATGGCCTTGGCGGTATCATGTTTTGGGAACTTGCTGGTGATTATGATTTTGACTCAGCAAAAGGTGAGTACTTCATGGGTTCTACCTTAACAACTTTGGCTTATGACAAGTTTAACCAAAGTGGTGTGGCGTACGACACTCATCCAGGTAATCCAAACTTTGTTGTACCAACTGAAGCGGTAGATGTAACGTTTGCAGCAAAAGACTTCCCAATTGGTGATGATAACTACCCAATTAGCCCAACATTTGCGTTTACTAATAACTCCAATATTGATCTAAGCGGTGCGAAAATTTCGTTTGATGTATCTGTATCAACCTCGGCTATTTTTAAATCTAACTGGAACGCACAAGAAAAATTGGGCATGGCAGTTGAAGTAAATGGCTCAAATGCAGCAGGTAACAACATTGGTGGGTATGAAAATGAATTCCACCGTTTTTCAATCACTCTGAACAATGAATGGGGCGGTCAACCGAAAGACTTCAGTGGTGGCAAAACAGTCAATGCGCAAGTTATGTATTACATGCCAATTACCGGTCCTAGTAACTTTACTATAGAAAAAGATGGCAAAGTTTACGCGTTCAAATTTGAATACCCACAATTGCCTGATGGAACTACCGGTGGCGGCGACACCACGGATCCTGGTAATGGTGGTGGCGATACATCTGGTATGTGTGAAGCTGTGGCTGTGAGCTCAATCCCTGTATATCCAAACTTCCCTCAAAAAGACTGGGCAGGCAATCCAAGCCATGCCGCAGGCGGTGACTTAATGGTTCATAACAGTGCCGTTTATAAAGCGAAGTGGTGGACAAGTTCTGAACCTGGAGCAACAGCTGACTGGACTAAAAGTTGTAGTCTGTAAGTAAATAATAGGGGCAAGTTTGCTTGTCCCAAAATTTCAGCTTTTCAAGGACAAAACAATGATAGCTATTAAATTTAAAACTTTATCACTCTCGGCAGTGGCAAGCAGCGTATTACTAACAATTATGCCAGCGCAAGTGAATGCTCATGGTTATATGGATAGCCCAAAAGCGCGGCAAGCTTTTTGCCAAGCCGATGGTGGGTATTGGTGGCCCGAAGATGGCACTAATATTCCAAACCTTGCTTGTCGTGCCGCATTTTTAGAGTCGGGTACAGTGCAATTTGTACAAGATATTGAGTTTTCAGTTAATACACCGGACTACTTAAATCAAGCCGCGGTAGAGGCTAAGGTACCAAATGGGTCGTTATGTGCCGGTGGTGACAACGCAAAGCGTGGTATGGATTTACCTTCGCCGCATTGGCAACGCAGTGATGTGGTACCTAATGCCAATGGTGAAATTCAAATTCGTTACTTAGCAGCAACGCCGCATAATCCCAGTTTTTGGCAGTTTTATTTAACTAAACCAAGCTTTAATGCAGCAACAGATGTATTGACGTGGGCTGACTTAGAGCTAGTTCAACAACATGAAAATATTGACGTTATCAAAGATACCGATGGAAAGCGTTATTACGAAATGAATGTTGCTATTCCACAAGGGCGCAGCGGCGATGCTATTTTATATAGCCGTTGGCAACGTATTGATGTGGTGGGGGAAGGTTTCTATAACTGTAGCGATATCAATATTGTGACAGACGCAGGGCCGACGGATCCGAGTGTTTGGTCAAGTGTTGGTTACTTTGTTCGTCAAGGACAAAGTGCCATTGCGGGTGACACTGTTTGGGCACGTTTATTTGATGAAAATGGCCAAGAGGTTATCAATCAGCAATTAAAAGTGACCGCTGCGAATCAAGCGAGTTGGCAGCAAGCACTGGCACAACAACTGAACTTAGATTATGCCCATTTAGTACAAATTGGCGTGCAAAATCAAGCCGGTGACGTGGTTTATAACAGTACTGATGTACTGACTAATCAAGTGTATAGCAGTAATGAAAATTACACTTATACCTTAAGCGTGCAAAGCGCTCCCACTAATACTGCGCCAATTGTACACACTTTGGATGATTTAGTTGTCGATGAAAACACCAGCACAGCCGTACACCTTCATGCTTTTGATGATGAACAAACGCAATTGAACTACAGCTGGTCAGTGCCAGCACCACTGAGCTTTACCGGTGGTGACGCAAACGTGGTGATTAGTGCGCCAGAGGTATCAACAAGCACAGATTATACCGTGTCGGTTTCGGTTTCGGATGGTCAATTAAGTACTCAAACTAGCTTTAAAGTCACTGTAAATGACAGCGTTATCACTGATCCTGCTGCTTGGAGCAGTAGTGCAGTTTATCAAGCCGGTGACAAAGCCAGTTTCCAAGGTGTTGTTTATACCGCGAAATGGTGGAGTCAGGGTCAGCAACCTGATAGTTCTAATGCATGGCAAAGCGATTCACAACCGGGTATGAATAACGATTGGAATGTAAGTAAAGCCTATCAAAGTGGTGCTGAAGTAACCTATCAAGGACAGCGCTATAGCGCTAAGTGGTGGACTCAAGGTGATACACCTGGACAAGCCAATGTATGGACCAAACTTTAATCAGAAGCCTAAGTTTTGTAGTTCAAACTTATTAAATAATTAAATAAATAATGGATAAGAGAGAAATATGAATATTAAACAGTTAACAGCAGCCATTGGCGTTGCTCTATTTGCAAGTACAGCCGTTGCAGCACCGTCTACACCAAGTATTAATTGGGAACCGCAACAGTATTCTTTTGTTGAAGTGAACTTAGAAGGTAATGGATCATATAAACAACTTGTTACTCGTGTTGATGAAGTTGCTATCAACATTCAATGGAGTGCATGGAGCGGTGACGGTGGTGACAGCTACAAAGTTTACTTTGATGATATGTTGGTAAATGAAGGTACACTTGCTGCAGGTTCTAAGACCGGGACTATTTCTTTCCCTTATGACAAAGCTGGTCGCCATACATTATATGTAGAACTATGCGAAGGCGGTACTACTTGTGCACGCAGTGCTGGTAAGCCAATCGTGATTGCAGATACCGACGGCGGGCACTTAGCGCCACTGCCGATGGATGTTGATCCTAATAACCGTGATATTGGTACCAAAGCAGGGTTAGTGACCGGTGCTTATTTTGTTGAGTGGGGTATTTACGGACGAGATTATGATGTTACAAATATCCCGGCACAAAACTTAAGTCACATTTTATATGGCTTTATTCCAATTTGTGGTGAAAATGCATCATTAACTGGCAGCCCTAAACAAGCACTTGAAACAGCCTGTGCTGGCTCTGCTGATTATGAAGTGGTTATCCACGATCCATGGGCCGCTGTGCAAAAAGCATTGCCAGGTGTGGATGCAAAAGATCCAATCCGTGGTACTTATTCACAGTTAATGGCACTTAAGCAGCGTTATCCGGATCTTAAAATCTTACCATCAGTAGGTGGCTGGACGCTTTCTGATCCATTTGGTGGTTTTACTAATAAAGCTAACCGCGACACCTTTGTAGCATCAATGGAAGAGTTTTTAAGAACCTGGAAGTTTTACGATGGTGTTGATATTGACTGGGAATTTCCTGGTGGTGACGGCCCTAACCCAGATATTGGCGATCCGATAAATGATGGTCCTGCATACGTTGCGTTAATGCAAGAGCTGCGCGCTATGCTTGATAAGCTTGAAGCTGAAACAGGCCGTACTTATGAGCTTACGTCAGCAATTGGCGCTGGTTACGATAAAATTGAAGACGTTGACTACCAAGCCGCTAGCCAATACATGGATTATATTTTCGCTATGACTTATGACTTTTATGGAGCATGGAGTGGCGTAACTGGCCATCAAACTGCGCTTTATTGTGGTGAGCATATGAGCTTAGGGCAATGTAATGGTACGGGCGTAGATGAAAACGGTGAGCCACGTAAAGGCCCTGCTTATACAACAGATAACGCAGTACAGTTATTATTAGCACAAAATGTAAACTCGAAAAAAATTGTTGTTGGTACTGCTATGTATGGCCGTGGTTGGGAAGGTGTTTATCCAACAGGCACCACTATTGATGGTAACCCTATGACAGCAACAGGCTCCGGTCCATTAAAAGGCTCAACAGCACAAGGCGTGTGGGAAGATGGCGTTATTGATTATAAAGGCATCAAAACTCATATGATTGGTGCTGCAGGCACTGGTGTTAATGGCTTTGAAGTAGGCTACGATGACCAAGCGCAAGCTGCGTATGTGTGGAATCGCGCCACAGGTAAACTAATTACTTACGATAGCCGTGAGTCAGTGATAGCTAAAGGTGCTTATGTTAATCAATATAACTTAGGTGGGTTATTTGCATGGGAAATTGATGCCGATAATGGCGATATTATCAATGCTATGCACGATGGCTTAGGTGGAGTTGTTACACCACCAAGTAATAAAAAACCAGTGTTATCAGTATCAAGCACTGTAACCGTGAACGCTGGCGAAAGTGTTTCTGTCAGTGCTTCAGCAACAGATGCCGATAATGATCCACTAACGTTTAGTTGGACTGCATCATCTGAATTAACGGTATCTGGTAGTGCTACAAATACATTAGCAATTACTGCACCTGACGTAACCCAAGACAGTCAGTTTACGGCAACCGTCAGTGTAACTGATGGCAAAGCAACGGTAAGCCAAAGTGTTGTGGTTAATGTCATCGCGCCAACAACTGTTGACAACACTGCACCGACAGTTGATGCGATTGCTGATATCACTGTTGAAGAAGGCGCTTCTGCAGCAGTAACGGTTGTTGCCTCTGATGCGCAAAACGACGCACTGACTTATACATGGAATGTCCCTGCAGGTCTTACATTAGTTGGCAGTGGTGCCAGTGTTAATCTTACGGCGGGCGCAGTCGATGCTGATATTAATTTGACAGTATCTGTGGCAGTAAGTGACGGCCAAGTTGCTACCACTCAAAGCTTTACTGTAACGGTAACTAACACCGATACAACGCCTCCTACAGGTGATACGTGGGATGTCAGTAAGGTATATGTTGGCGGCGATATTGTTGTTTATAACGGTATTACATACAAAGCTAAATGGTGGACTCAAGGTAATCGTCCTGATTTAGGTGGCGTTTGGGAAGCAACAACTCCACCAGTAGATGATACTGGTTCAGTAGTTTGGCAATCTGCGGCTGTTTATAATAGCGGTGATGAAGTAATGCACCAAGGCAATAAATACCAAGCTAAGTGGTGGACTCAAGGAAATGAGCCAGGCGTAGCAGGCGTATGGAAATTACTTTAATTAGCCTATTACCCAAGCCTACTTTGAGGTAATAAGGTTAATATGTAATTTACTTAAAGCAGCTTTCGGGCTGCTTTTTTTGGTTTTTCGAGTCAGATGCACCATACTGTAAAAAGCGTCTGTAATTTAACTAGGCTGTAGTTATCAAATACATTTATTTATTTCTGATATTATTGAGTCCAATTAGTAACAGCTGCGAAAAAACTCTGCAAGTAGGGGTGATATTACCTTGGCCACCATTTGTCTTTGATGGTGAGCAGGCTCTTACAGGAATAGATGTAGAGATCAGCCGTTTGGTGTTAAAGCATGCTGGATTCTGTAGTAAGTTTGTGCCTTTGCCGTCATCAAAGCGCGGTTTGGTCGAGCTTGAAAATGGTCGCGTGGATATATTAACTGCTGCGAGTTTCAATCAACAACGTGCCCAATATAGTCACTTTTCAACCCCATATAGACGTGAGAAAATGCGGCTGTTCTGGTATGAAGATACTAAGTACCTAACACACGATTTAGCCAGCCTGTTGGCGCAACAAAAAACCATAGCCGTAAATAATGGTGGTTATTATGGTAAAGAATTTGAGCAGCTAAGCAAAGTCACAAACAATAAAGATTTACTTGTACGAGTACCTTTGCTCAAGCATCGGCTATATATGTTAAAAGCTAAACGCGTCGATTTTATGATTGATGATGAAATATCTGGGTTATACCTCATAAGCCAAGAAAAAATCCCCGGTATTACACTGCATCCTTATGTTATTCATGATAATCCAATCCATTTTATGCTCAGTAAAAAAACGGTCACGATGGACAATGTGCGCTCCATTAATGCAGCGATCATTGATATGCAATCGAATATCAAGCAAATAATTGCCAGCTATACCTATTAATTAACTAGCTATAATTGATACCACTAAAGCTGCGCACGTTTTACCGTGTCTGAAGGGTTTTCGCCAAATAGTTGTTTATAGTCTTTAGCAAACTGGCCCGGATGCCAAAAGCCCCAATTGGCGGCAATCATTGAAATGGGTTTATTTTGTTGCGGATCACTGAGTTCACGGCGTATTTGGTTAAGCCGGGTCATGCGTAAAAAACGCAGCGGATTGATGCCTAAAATACTTTCAAAGCTGTATTGTAAAGTCCGTCGACAAACGTAGGTAAACTCACATAATTGGGTGATAGTCACTATGTTGTCTGGGTGATCGTGAATAAATTCTTTCGCTTTATCAACAACGTTTTTACGATGTTTATAACTTGGGGTTACTTTTTGCTGGGGGAGTTGTGATTGCAGTAAATGCAGCACTAAACTTAATAAAATATCGTGTTGTAAAGCCGCACTTGCTCCACCGCCATTAGCATAAATGATTTGTTCAATGCATTCACGAGCACGTTGCAGTGTTTGTGGTGATGTTGTAATACGCGGTGATCCATGTTCACAAATGCCCTGAAGCGACAACCCTTGTCGCTGAGCAATTTGATGAAGCGTATCTTGATTGATCACCATGCCATAAATATTAAATTGCTCAGGGGTGATCAGCTCAAAGTTGCAATCACTTGGGCGGCACATTAATTGATTATCAGCGATGGTGAGACCGTTAATTTTACTGTTTTGTGCGTTTACCGGAATACCAAGCCATAACGCATTTGGCCATACTTTACACTGTTGTCGTAATGCGCACTGGGTATATTCTTTAAACACTTGCAAACCATCATAAGCCACCTCATCAATACAGCCATAAAAGCGGCCATCACTGACTTGATCATATTTTTGTTGCCAGTTTGTTAGGTTTCCCGCCTGCTGGTCCACATCGGTCGTAGCTAAAGTGCACTTACTTGGTGCATTTGTCGGTAAATTATGTTGCATAGTTGCGTATTACACCCCAGGCTAATTATTACAAGCAAACAGTAGTTGTCCGATTTTTAATTTTAACTATTTGATTTTTATTGTTTAAATAACATTTGCCAAAACTTGATAGTTGCTTGGTACGCTATAAGCTACCTTAAAAGAATCGTTGCACTGTTTATTGTTTTTTTATTGCTTTTTATTGTAGTGGAAGCAATAGCTGTGCCTATCCTTTTTAACACACATTTTGTCAGCAAGGTAAGTTTATGAGTCAATCGTATCGATACACGTTAGGAAGTAAAACCTACCGATTTAACAATCTCGCACAGTTAATGGCTAAAGCGACCCCGCAGCGCTCTGGTGATAGCTTAGCAGGTGTTATTGCCAGTTCTGCCGAAGAGCGAGCCGTGGCACAAATGACGCTGGCAGAAGTCCCTTTAAAAACATTCTTGAACGATGCCTTGATCCCTTATGAAGACGATGAAATTACTCGGCTAATAATAGATGAACATGACACTAACGCATTTGCAGCAATCGCACATTTAACGGTAGGTGATTTTCGTAATTGGCTGCTGAGTGATCACGCAACAAGCCATGTTTTAGCGACCATCAGAGCGGGTATTACCCCCGAAATGGCTGCTGCGGTTAGTAAAATAATGCGTAATCAAGATCTGATCTTAGTTGCCAAAAAGTGCCATGTCACGACTGCATTTAGAAATACCATTGGCTTACCTGGCCACTTATCAACACGCTTACAGCCTAATCATCCAACAGATAATGTAAATGGCATTGCCGCGAGTATTTTAGATGGGCTGCTGTATGGCAGTGGCGATGCCGTAATTGGTATTAACCCCGCCACTGATAATGTTGCACAAGCGATAAAATTAATGCGGTTAATGGATGATGTGATTGAAAAATACCAGATCCCGACTCAAAGCTGCGTTCTTACTCATGTAACTAACACCATTGAATGTATTGAGGCCGGTGCGCCGGTTGACTTAGTGTTTCAGTCTATAGGGGGGACTGAGGCGACTAACTCAAGTTTTGGTTTTAATTTAAATACACTTGCTGAGGCGCAAGATGCAGCACAAAGTTTAAAACGCGGAACAGTAGGCAATAATGTGATGTATTTTGAAACGGGGCAGGGCAGCTCGCTATCAGCAAATGCCCACCATGGGCTTGATCAACAAACGTGTGAAACCCGTGCTTATGCCGTAGCGCGAAAATTCAAACCGTTACTG
This sequence comes from Pseudoalteromonas sp. SG41-1, assembly GCF_014164575.1. Classification (NCBI taxonomy): domain Bacteria; kingdom Pseudomonadati; phylum Pseudomonadota; class Gammaproteobacteria; order Alteromonadales; family Pseudoalteromonadaceae; genus Pseudoalteromonas; species Pseudoalteromonas sp. SG41-1. The sequence continues at coordinate 6,967 of NZ_JACJFL010000027.1, read as the reverse complement.
GTCAATACCGTAGTGGGTTTTATTGGCCCGGAATATCTATTTGATGGCAAAGAAATTACTCGAGCAGGGCTTGAAGACCATTTTTGTGCCAAATTACTGGGTGTGCCTATGGGCTGTGATGTGTGCTACACCAACCATGCTGAGGCAGATCAAAATGATATGGACAACTTACTGACCTTACTCGGTGTAGCAGGGTGTTCGTTTGTAATGGGGATCCCCGGATCTGACGATATTATGCTTAACTATCAAACCACCTCATTTCATGATGCTCTGTATGCAAGGCGGGTATTAGGTTTGCGTCCAGCACCTGAATTCGAACTTTGGCTGGCAAAAATGAACATTATGACAGATACCCAGCAGCATATTTTGTCTGACACGTTACCGTCACAATTTGCGCGTTCTTTGAAAGCTTTAAGTGGTGGACAGCCATGAAAAACTCATCTCCCAAAACGGCACAGCAAATACAGCAAAAACATCAAGGTAATGGCAAAGTGGTGCATAACCCATGGCGGCAACTACGCAGCTTTACCGATGCACGCATTGGTTTAGGGCGCGCTGGGATCAGTCTTCCGACGGCTGAAATGTTGGCGTTTCAACTCTCCCATGCGCAAGCACGAGATGCGGTTAATTTTCCATTGGATTTAGCTGCGTTAAGTGAACAGCTAGAGGATTTTTGCGCGTCACCACTGCATTTACATAGCCAAGCCGTGGATCGCAATCATTATTTACAACGCCCTGATCTAGGTCGAAAACTAGATCAAGCATCGCGCGATCAGCTAAGCAATTATATGAGTAAAGCGGCTACAGCCACTGAGTTACACCACGATATCGCAATCGTTATTGTTGATGGTTTATCGTCTTTAGCAGTACAAAAAAATGCCCATCCTTTTCTTGTTCAGTTACTGACGATACTGCGTGAACAACCAGAGCCATGGCGTTTGGCACCGATCAGCTTAGTGGAGCAAGGTAGAGTGGCGATAGGCGACGACATAGGTGAGCTCCTTAATGCCAAGGTGGTGCTGGTATTAATTGGTGAACGGCCAGGGCTAAGTTCTCCAGATAGTTTAGGGCTGTATTTAACTTGGCAGCCAAAAACAGGGCTGAATGATGCTTGTCGTAATTGTATCTCTAATATTCGTCCTGCGGGGCTGTCATATCAGGATGCAGCACAACGGACTTTATATCTTTTACAAGAAGCGAAACGTTTAAACCTGTCAGGGGTGGGTTTAAAAGATCGCAGTCAAGACGATGTGATAGAGCATCAAACGCAAACAACAAACTTTTTACTATCAGAATAATCAACAACGAAAACATAATGTAATTACAACAATAAATAGCAGGAGAAGATAATGTCAGATAATAAAGAGTACCTTGCAAAAAGACAGTTAAAACGAGGCTCCGCGGGATGGATTTTATTGGCGGGATTAGGAGTGTCGTATGTTATTTCTGGGGATTTTGCTGGTTGGAATTTTGGTATTGCAGAAGCTGGTTGGGGCGGCTTTGCTGTCGCCACAGTATTAATGGCAGTGATGTATTTAACTTTGGTTTTGTCATTAGCAGAAATGTCGGCGGCCATTCCGGCATCGGGTGGTGGCTATAGTTTTGCGCGTCAGGCAATGGGCCCTGCTGGTGGTTATTTGACTGGCTTGGCAGTGTTAATCGAGTATGCATTAGCACCCGCTGCGATTGTTATTTTTATTGGCTCGGCGGTCGAAGCGCTACTGGGTTTTAATGGTCCTTGGGTGTATGCGTTGTTCTATATTGTGTTTATCAGTATTCATTTAGCGGGAGTGGGTGAAGCGTTAAAAGTGATGATGGTGATAAGTGGCTTAGCGGTTTTTGCCATTATAGCCACTGCGATCGCATTATTTACACATTTTGATGTGTCGCGATTGTTTGATATTGCCATCACCGATGCTGCTGGAGCCTCCGAGTTTTTGCCCTTTGGTTGGTATGGCGTGTGGGCTGCATTGCCGTTTGCAATGTGGTTATTTTTAGCCGTTGAAGGCGTACCATTAGCGGCAGAAGAAGCCAAAGATCCAGCTAAAGACGTGCCAAAAGGAATTATAGGTGCAATGTTGTTTTTATTGTTTACTGCTCTGTTAGTCGTAGTATTGATCCCTGGTGCCGGTGGTGCCAGCGCAATGGGCGCTAGTGCCGTGCCGTTAGTTGATGCGCTAAACGTAACAGGGAATGCAAGCTTAGCAACACTCGTTAATATATTAGGTTTAGCGGGTTTAGTGGCATCGTTTTTCTCGATTATCTATGGGTATAGTCGGTTAGTGTTTGCGCTCTCTAGAGCGGGCTACTTTCCGAAAAGTTTGTCGGTTACAACTTCACGAAAAGTGCCGGCACGTGCCTTAATTGTGCCGGGTATTTTTGGCTTCTTAGCATCATTAAGTGGTGAAGGTGATTTAATGCTGGCGATGGCCGTGGTAGGCGCTACGGTTTCGTATGCATTGATGGCATTGAGCCATATTTTACTGCGTATTAAACAGCCTGAACTCGCACGACCTTATAAAACGCCAGGTGGCATGATAACCTCAGCAATTGCGCTGGTCTTATCTTTGGTGGCTTTAACTGGGGTGTACGCGTTTGATCCTCGTGCATTCTTGTTTACTGTGGTGCTATTTGTGATCGGAGCGATTTATTACTTTGCATACAGTAGTAAGCACTTAGTCGCACACAGTGCCGATGAAGAGTTTGCTATGTTGGCTGAAGCTGAAGCCGCTTTAAGTGCAAAATAGTGATAGTTTAATGTTATTAATAGGCCGTTAGCACGGCCTATTAATAATGCAATTAACCAAGGCGGGTCACGTTTATTTTTATACGCCCAGCATTAGCGCCATAAAAACGCACCAAATCATTTGCAAAAGGCGTAAATTCTCCTGAGTGAGTCATTTTAAATTCACCCCCATCGGCAATCTCAAAAGCATCATTATCGCTATGGGCAATAGCACCAATTAAGGCAAACCAGTTTGCATGTGGTAAACGACGAAAGGGTTCGAGCAATGCCATGGGGATCTCTTTTACACCCAACTGTAGGTTATCTCGGTGCCAACCTTGTGGCCCACATTTTACGCCATCGTCATACCAAAGTTGTTCTGGGTAAGGGCTAAAGCGATAAGTAGCCCCTTGTTCAAGCATTAGTCCTGTTGCATTGTATTGCTCTGCGGCATAAACCAACACATCTTGGCTTTGGCCAATTTGTAACACCGACATGTTTTGATTTTTTAAAGCAATATGGGCAGACAAGCCGTTAAAACTGAGCGTAGTTTGATCTGCATACAGCAGTAGATAACTAAGGTTTTTTAAAGACTCGGGACGATAACTGGTTAATTGATTGATACGTGTAGCAACACTGTGGTGGATAATGGGTAACAGCTTACTTTGTTCGTCATCAACCAGCACGGTACATTCACGATCAATCAGTTTAAATAAAGGATTAAACCAAAAATAATTCTGTTGATGGCTTAACGCGAGAGGATCTGGGGTGATGGTCATATCATCTTGGGCGATAAAACTGTTTTGATCAGCAGGAAATAACGATGAATAATCGATTGCTTGACTAGTTAAAAAAGATAAAGCCACAGGCAGTTCAAGTAACCACTCCATTGCAAAGCGTAAGCAAATATCCGCCAGCCCATCTCGATAATAGCCACCACCGATATCGGAATGCGCGCCTGCAAACCATATTTCATGTACATTGTTTTGATGATTTATAAGGGTAGGTTCAAAAGCTCGACGCTTTTCATCCAGTGCCACACAATGCAGAGCCTGATTTATGTTGGTCGCTAAAGTATGGTTTTCAAAAATAACATGCTCAGCGCCTCGGGTGGCCTTGGTGACTTTGGATAAACCAATGGATGCCACAGTATCAAATACGCATAAATAAACGTTATTATCTATGAGCGGCTCTAAGCATTTTGCAAAACGTCGTGCTAACGCAGCGCCGCGACTAAAGCCGGTGAGTAACAATGTATCGCCAGTTTTGTAGTAGCGCTTAAAATCATTTATAGCATGATTTAAAATACTGGCAACATCGTCATCGCGTGGTGCGAAAGATTGATTGAGGAATCGCTTTAAACGACTTCCTTGAGTTCCAATACCTTGGTAATAGAAGCTAAGTTGATTAGTAAAAAGAGTAACGGGCTCGTTATTTAACTGGCCACCCATTAATAAATGAAGTTTGAGAATATTCGAAATGCTTGCATCTTCCTTAAAATGCGCAGAGCTGAACTGCTCAGCATCACGTGGCTCACTACCTGTGCCATCAAAGTTGAAAATCAGCGTTTTCGCGGTCATAGCATCATTCCTTTATGTGGTTTTTTATAACTTACAGGTAAATTATTTAAATTTGAAGACAATCCACTCAAATATGCAATAAGGATTTTTGTTATTTATTTTAGGTAATACTTTTTTATAGATTGAAAATAATATAGTCAAATGTAGTCTAAGCTTAAACAGTTGAAGCTCTGGTTTAGTAACAAAGTTCAAGTTGCCATTAAGCCTTAGGTTAAATAGTTAAGTTACGCAGATTTGCCTAGAGCAAATGTATTATTGTGTATCTTTAGGTAGGCATGATAAAAGGTATCGTGTTGCTATGACTAAATTTTTTATTATTTTGCTGTTATGCATACAAAGTACTGCTGCGCTTTCTAATTCAATAACACAGCCTTTAGTAGGATCTCATAATGAATGGCCTCCCTACATATTTGCTGATGGAACGGGTATGACTACTGAGCTTGTACGTGCTGCATTTTTTAGCCAGAATATTGCATTCGATATTAAAATAGCGCCATTTAGTCGTGCAATGCGAATGTTAGAAAATAATGAAATAGATTTGATCCCTGCATTATGGTGGACAGAAAATCGTGCTAAAACAATTTTATTTAGCCAGCCCTACTTTACTAATGAACTTAGCATAATTAGTAATACTAAGTCGCAGCTTGATTATCAAGGCCCTCACAGCCTAGAAAGCTTAACAATCAGTACAATTAGAGGTTACGGATATCATGAGTATTTACAGTCTATTGATAGGCTTACAATCGTTCCTTTACTTAATGTCCATAGTTGTCTTGAGCATGTAAAAAAGCATCGCGCTGATATTGCTCTGGTTGATAAATACGCAGCATGGTTCGAAATGAAAAAAAATGGTTACTCAACAGAGCTAACAATTTGGCAACCAGCTTTAATTAAGCACCCTCTTCATATTGGAATCAGTAAAGAGCACCCCAATGCTGAATATATAATAACCTCCTTTAACAAAGGGCTAGAGCAAATAAAGCGCTCAGGTGAATATGATGAAATATTAGCCCGTTACGAACATCTAGCCTCAGCACAGCCAGAGTAACTAATAAAAAAAATAAAGACACCCACTTAAATAAATAAAGACACCCACCTAATAAATGGCGATTGTAGTAATTCAAACTTAAATGACACCCATAATAATGACTATATTTGCAGTATTACCATGAGGAACTAGTATTTTATAAGGAACGTGATATCTGAGGTATTTATGGCTACTGCAAGAAATCGACAAATCAGTTTAACGGACACTCGTTACTATCATTGTATATCACGATGTGTAAGACGTGCCTATTTATGTGGTGTGGATGAATATACGGGGCAATGTTATGAACACCGCAGAAAATGGGTTGAAGATAAGCTAATGAGTTTGGCATCTCTCTTTTTTATAGATGTGTGCGCTTATGCAGTAATGAGTAATCATACTCATATTGTAGTGTACGTAGATAGTAAAAAGGCGGAAAGAGTAAATGATAGAGCAGTTGCAATTCGCTGGCATAAAGCCTTTAAAGGTTCTGAATTAACACGACGTTTTGCTAAAGGTGAAAAGCTAGCGTCTTTTGAGATGAAAATAGTTACAGATAGTATTGCGCAATATCGTTTAAGGTTAATGGATATTAGCTGGTTCATGCGCTCTTTAAATGAATATATAGCGCGAAAAGCAAATAAAGAAGATGACTGTAAAGGGCGATTTTGGGAGGGACGGTTCAAATCCCAAGCATTACTTGATGAAGCCGCATTATTAGCATGTATGGCGTATGTTGATTTAAACCCAGTTCGGGCAGGTATTGCTGACAAACCAGAAAATTCAGATTTTACGAGTGTCAAAAAGCGTATTATTTCGATCGCAGCAGGTAAACAGCCCAAATCATTACAACGTTTTTCAGGAATGGCAACACAGCATATGGTGAAAGGTTTACCTTTTGAGCTAACTTCCTACCTTTCTCTTGTTGATGCGACTGGGCGCTGTATTCGTCCTGATAAAATAGGTTATATAGCCGCCGATCTAACCCCTTTGCTTGAAAGGTTGCAAATAACCCCCGAAAACTGGTTGAAAGTTACCAGCAAATTTACCACCGTTTTTCACGGTGCTGTTGGAAGACCTGAGTCGTTAAATATGTTTTGTGAACATCAACACTTTAAGCGACGAACGAATCTAACGAATTGCGAAAAATTACTAGCGTGATAACGTAGCCAATAATACATAACTTGTTAATTCAGGTTTTTTTGACGCCTAAAAATGCAAACGCCTGATATTTATCTGCCATTTGTATAAAAGTCCTTTTTGAAAATAACTACGGTTTTTAATTGTTTCGTTTATTGCCCTAACCTGGATGTTTGTAATTTCATTTTTATTTAGAATGGGTGTCATTGCAATTTTTAGCATTGCAATTTTTTGATGGGTGTCTTTTTTATTTACCTTCAATCCATTGTTTTAAAATGTAAGTTTGCATTTTTTTTAGATATATATGGATGGGTGTCATTATAATTTCTAGATGGGTGTCATTTTTTATTTTATTTCTAGGTGTGTAAGTCAGGGCAAGATCACGAACTTTACCTTGACTTAAAAGTATGATCTTATACTCCTTTTTAAGGAGCCCCCATGCCTGATATTCAACTATTTAAATATTTCGAATCAATTGACGACCCTCGCCAGCAG